>CAYUKP010000119.1:0-6565 GCA_964445335.1 uncultured Verrucomicrobiales bacterium | reverse complement strand
GAATTAAGGTGATTGACCTTATTTGCCCATTCCTTAAAGGTGGTAAAGTTGGTGCGTTCGGTGGAGCAGGTGTTGGTAAGACAGTTGTTATCATGGAGCTCATTAACAACATCGCTAAGAATCACGGTGGTTATTCCGTATTCGCAGGTGTTGGTGAGAGAACTCGTGAAGGAAACGACCTTTACTGGGAGATGATCGAGTCCAATGTGATCTCTGTAGAGAGAGACAAGGATGGACATCCTATCATCAACGAGGACGGAACACCAAAGCTTGCTGATGGATCAAAAGTAGCTCTTGTATACGGTCAGATGAATGAGCCTCCAGGTGCGAGACTTAGAGTAGCTCTTTCTGCTTTAACAATGGCGGAATACTTCCGTGATGAGGAAAACCAAGACGTTCTTCTCTTCGTAGATAACGTGTTCAGATTCTCCCAAGCAGGATCAGAGGTATCTGCTCTTCTCGGTAGAACGCCTTCAGCAGTAGGTTACCAGCCAACTCTTGCAGAAGAAATGGCAGGTCTTCAGGAGCGTATTACTTCTACCAAGACTGGTTCTATTACGTCCCTCCAAGCGGTATACGTACCTGCGGATGACCTTACTGACCCAGCTCCAGCGAATACATTCGCTCACCTTGACGCGACAGTTGTACTAGAGCGTTCACTCGCTGCTCAGGGATTATTCCCAGCGATTGATCCTCTTGCATCTTCCTCTAAGGCGCTTACTCCTGAGATTGTTGGAGAAGAGCACTACAAGGTTGCTCGTGGAGTTCAAAACGTTCTTCAGCGTTATAAGGATCTACAAGACATTATTGCGATTCTTGGTATGGATGAGCTTTCTGATGAAGATAAACTTACAGTATACAGAGCGAGAAAGATTCAGAGATTCTTAACTCAGCCGTTCCACGTAGCTGAGGTATTCAACAACGTTCCAGGAGTGCTTGTAAAAGTGAAGGATACAGTTGCTGGATTTAAAGAGCTTCTCGATGGGAAGTGGGATGATGTTCCAGAAGGAAACTTCTACATGAGAGCTGATCTCGCTTCAGTCTCAAGAGACGCGGAATAAGATATTTTATAAATAAAAGCATTTCAATTCGTTGAAATGCTTTTTTAACCACCTTTTAAAATGTCCTTAAAATTAGACATCGTTACTCCAGAAAAAAAAGTTTTCTCAGAAACTGTAGAAGACGTTTATTTACCTACTCAGTTTGGTGAAACAGGGATTCTATCTGGCCACACGGCTTTGGTAGTGCCTCTCACCCCAGGTATTCTTAAATATAAGATAAACGACAACTACACTTCATTTGCGATTGGAGATGGTTTTATTGAGGCTTCTGATACTTCTGTTACGGTTCTCACTGATGTTTGCTTAACACCTGCTGAGGTTGACCTTGAGGCTGTTACAAAGCAATTAGCTGATAACACGAAGAGATTAGAGCAACTCAATGTCATGACTGACGCGAAAGAGATTGCGGAATTAGAATTGCAGAATAGCAAATTGCTCGCCCAAAAGAGCATCAAAGGGTAGTAGACCTCTTTTATTTCTGAAAAAGGCGCCATTTTACATGGCGCCTTTTTTCATTTCTTGTGGGCACAAAGAAACCCTTTGACCTCTCTCTAATACAGCCGATATTAGAGCATGTCAGACGAAGTTAAAAAAGAAGAGCCTACCGAATTAACGAAGGAGTTTGTATCGGGAGAGTATTGGGATTGTGTTTTGATTAATAATGCTCCCCCTACGAGTGTCTATTCTTTCTGTAAGAGTCTCACAATATCTGAGCGAGAATTCTATAAACTGTATTCGTCCTTTGAGGCGATTGAAAAGGAGTTTTGGGCACAGCTTATATCAGAAACTTATCAACTTTTGAATGAAGATGCAGATTATCAAAGTTATGACTTTAAGGGTAAGATGTTGGCCTTCTTTTATACCTTTTTTGAAAAAGCTCTAGAGCATCGCTCGAAGTTTTTGGTGCGGTTTCCTGCTAAGCATCATGCCTTATGCTCTAAAACATTAGGAGAGATGAGGCATGAGTTTACAGAGGTGGTTAAAGAGATTGCACAGACATCTGGTCAGCAGAGTGTTGCACTTGTGCCCGCTAAGCTTATTGAAGAGTCCTATCGAGGAGCGTGGCCAACCTTGCTCTATGTTATCGAGTTTTGGCGTCATGATACGAGTGAAGGATTCCAGGATACGGATTCGCTTATCGAAAAGGTGGTGAAGCTTGGGGATGAGTTAACAAACTTTTCCATTGTGGAGGCCGCTGTTGATTTGGCTAAGTTTGCTCTAGGTCGAGGGAAGTAATTCTAATATTACGGTAGATTATGAAAGAACAAACTTCAATCCCGAAGCATAAGGTCATGCGTGCAGCGAATATTGTGGGCACGGGAGCTCAGATTGGCGCGAATTATATCAAATATAAGGCTAAGGGTGTTATTCGTGATAAGGGACAGTGTAAGGAAGACTTTCACCAAGAGACAGCAGAGAAGACCTTTGACATGTTTTCGAAGCTTAAAGGTGGACCTCTGAAGGTCGCCCAGATGTTGAGTCTAGATAATAACCTGTTACCCGAGGCTTACCAAGAGCAGTTCTCTAAAGCACAATATTCAGCCCCTCCTTTGTCATATCCCTTAGTTGTTAAGACGTTTAAAACAGAGCTCAGTAAGTCGCCTTCAGATCTTTTCGATAATTTTACCAACTCAGCAGTCGCAGGGGCTTCCATTGGTCAAGTTCATAAGGCAACAAAAGGTGGAAAGGACTTTGCGGTGAAGGTTCAGTATCCAGGAGTAGCGAATAGCTTAGACTCTGACTTGAAGATCGTGCGCCCCTTTGCGATGAAGTTGATGAACTTAGAAGCTAAGGCGATAGATCCTTATCTAAAAGAGGTGAGGGAGCGCCTGACCGAAGAGACAGATTACCTTTTAGAGTTGAGCCGAGGTCAAGAGCTAATCGAGAAGTCTTCACACCTTAAGAATGTGAGGTATCCAACGTACTATAAGGATTTAAGCACCAAGAGAATTCTGACGATGGATTGGATAGACGGGGTGCATTTAGATAAATATTATAGTGAAGAACATTCACAACAAGAGCGTGATACGATTGGGCAAGCCTTATGGGATTTCTGTCACTTCCAAGTGCATGACTTGAGAGAGTTTCACGCTGATCCGCATCCAGGAAACTTTTTGGTTAAAGATGGAGAATTATGGGTTTTGGACTTTGGTTGTATTAAGAAATTACCTGATTGGTTTTACGAGGCGTATTTCTCCCTTATGTCAGCCGAAGCTCTAAAAAATCCAGAGCTCTTTGAAACCCTCCTACGAAAACTCGGTTTGATTTTAGAAGGCGATGATGATAGGACACGTAATAAGTTGATTCCAATTTTTAAGGAATCGGTTGAACTCCTTTCTCGTCCGTTCTTTTGTGATGTCTTTGATTTTGGGGATACGCAGTATTTAGATGAAATTTATGAATTCGGGGAAAGAACTGGGAATGATCAGGAGCTGAAGAGCATGACCTCTTCTCGCGGATCTGCACACGCCTTATACCTCAATCGAACATATTTTGGACTCTATAATCTTTGTGGTAGCCTGAAGGCTAAGGTTGAAACAAAGATGCCTGATTTTATCACAAAGTAGAAGAGCTCTTTTTAGGCAATGTAATATCCAGTTGTGCTTGCGTACCATAAGAAAAATTTCTTAAACCAGTTACGTGGATTTTATTATCAATAACTACCGGCCCGTAATAGAAGTTTTGATATTATGGGCTGCTCTGTATTTGCTCTATATTGCGTTTCGCTCCTCACGAGGAGCAAACATATTTCTTGGGATAGGAGTGACGCTCTTATCTCTCACTCTCATTACAGGTATTTTAGACCTTAGAGTTGTAGAGTGGATTCTTTCGCGTATTGTAGCTCTTTTGGCCTTTGGGCTTATCGTGATCTTTCAACCAGAACTTCGTAGTACATTTGCGAGGATTGGGAGTGTCAGTTGGTTTGGATCTAATAGTACGACGCATGATGAGTTCTTTGAGGAATTGATCGATACGATCGATACCTTATCTAAGAGGCGTTGTGGTGCCTTGATCGCCTTGGAGCGATCGGTTGGTCTAGGAGACTATATCGGTACAGGGGTCGAGGTCGATGCAGTTTTCTCCAAGTCACTTACAGAATGTATCTTTCATCCGAATACAGCTCTACATGATGGAGGAGTCTTTATTAGTAAAAACCGTATCGTAGCTGCGGGATGCTTGTTCCCTGTTTCTCAGAGAGAGCTTCTTGATCGGTCGATAGGTTTAAGGCATAGAGCGGGTATAGGTCTAACAGAAGAGACCGATGCCATTAGTCTTATCGTGAGCGAGGAGACTGGAAAAATCAGCATTTGTAGTAACGGTAAGCTGAGTAGGTCGCTTTCTATCAAAGAGTTTCGAGAGGAATTAGAGAAGATGTTAATCATTACAAATCCAAAAGCACATGAAGAAGGTCGTTAAGTTTTTTACAAGAAATTGGGTGGCTAAACTGATTTCACTCTTTATTGCGATTGTTATATGGTTTTTGATCAATAGTCAAATTCAGCTCCAACAGCCCGTGTTGTATAGAGATGCTCTGCATAATGAAACCTGGGCAGATTAAGAAAGGATGAAAGGGGTGTTTATTGCAGGGACTGATACAGATGTGGGTAAGACCATGGTGACAGTCGCTCTCATCAAGTATCTACGTACGGTAGGTGTGGATGCGGTTGGACTCAAGCCTGTGTGCTGTGGAGTTCGAGAGGATGCTGAAAAGATACAATATGCTAATGCCTTAAATGGAGGGGTGTTACATTCTATAGATTCTATTAATCCTGTGTATTTGACTGAGCCTGCGGCACCAGCAAGCATAGCGCAGGCAAATGTTGCTCCATTACAAGAGGTTTTAGATCAAATCCATACGGTTGAGACGGAGTTTCAGATCGTAGAGGGTGCTGGTGGTTGGCTCGTTCCAGTGTGCCATGAGTGGGACATGGAGGCTTTGGCGGTGCAATGTGGTCACCCCGTCCTCTTAGTCGTATCTAATAGATTGGGCGCCCTAAATCACGCGGCACTTACCGCCCAAGCAATCCGTGCCACAGGGCTTCCCTTGGTAGGGTTTGTCCTCAATACAATAGCACCTAGCTCGTATCCTTTGGCGCAACAAACGAACCTTAAGGTATTAGAAGAGCTACTGGATTGCCCTTGCTTGGCCGCAATTACGCCAGGGGGGAACCCCGCAAGCTCACAAATATTGAATGAGAGGTTGAAAATACAAACTCAGGAAGATTTACCATTGCTATTTGCGCCTTAATCTTCTTAGGTCGAGTTAAGAACTAAACATCGACTTTTATGGCAGAAGACAACAAACGTAAGACTCTAGACGAACGTCAAAGTATGACAGACTTTGAGCGCCTTAATCACTCTGCAGCTCATGTCTTAGCCACTGCCATTTTAAAGCTCTGGCCAGATGCACAATTGGCTGGGGGGCCTCCTGTTGATAATGGTTTCTACTATGATGTTGAGATGGAGCACCGATTGACTCCTGATGACTTTGCAAAAATTGAGGCTGAAATGAAGAAGGAGGTAAAGGCTAATAATTCCTTCGAGAGAGAAGTGGTTTCAAGAGATGAAGCTTTAGAACTTGCTAAATCAGGTCGTTTAGCAGCTTTGGGAGAGCGTTCCGTTGCTTCTAAGTTTAAGGTAGATTTACTTAACGATATTCCAGAAGATGAGGAGATTTCTCTGTTTAAGAATGGAGAATTTTGGGATCTTTGTGCGGGGCCACATGTTGGAAGAACAGGAAACTGTAAGGCATTTAAGGTGATGTCTGTGGCTGCGGCCTTTTACAAAGGAGACCAAGAGCGTGAATCTTTACAGAGAGTCTATGGAACGTGTTTCAAAAACAAAACTCTTCTAGAAGAGCATTTAGAAAAGCTTGAAGAAGCCAAAAAGCGTGATCATAGAAAGTTAGGGCGCGAATTGGGGATTTTCCATATTGATGAGCAAGTCGGACAGGGATTACTTTTATGGAAGCCAAAGGGCGCTCTTATTCGTCGTGCGTTGCAAGACTTTATTACCAAAGAGCTAGATGCTCAGGGGTATTCTCAAGTGTATACTCCACATATCGGAAAGTTAGATTTGTATAGAACATCAGGGCATTTTCCTTATTATGAAGATAGCCAATATCCTCCGATCGCTGAAAGAGATGTGTTGCAGAAGCTTTCGGATGAACAGTCCTCATGTGCTGACCTTGTATCAGGCCTCAAGACAGGAGAGCTAGAGGGATACTTGTTGAGACCGATGAATTGCCCTCACCACATTAGTATTTACGCTAGTGAGCATAGATCGTATCGTGATTTACCCGTTCGTCTCGCTGAGTTTGGAACGGTTTATCGATGGGAGAAAAGTGGTGAACTTGGTGGCATGACTCGTGTGAGAAGTTTTACTCAGGATGATGCACACCTTTTTGTCACGCCTGACCAATTACAAGAGGAGATTGATTCTTGCTTGGGCTTAGTAGAGAAAGTTTTAGGAACGCTCGGAATGTCGGATTATCGTATTCGTAT
>CAYUKP010000118.1:0-6619 GCA_964445335.1 uncultured Verrucomicrobiales bacterium | reverse complement strand
GTATACTCCCTAGAGGGGTTTGAACTCGTCAAACGTTGAATCAGCATACGTGAAAGATTAGGTGCGGTGCTTGAGTGATGTGCAAGAAAATCTAATGCCATGCGAATATCATGATCTCCTGCCCCATTTGCTGGGATAACAAGCTGCCCGTCGAAGAGTCGTTTCTCCGTCGTATCATGATATTGTTCCACCATTTGCATCGGGTACACATACACGTCTCCTCTCATCACTGGAGGAACAAAGAAGTGTGCCAGACTCCCATCAGCTCTACGCAGACCTAACCCTGTAAAGACTTTAGAGAGTTCCCGAATGTCCTCATTCGTATAGTTTTCAACAGGAACCCCATTACGATCATGAATAATATCACCTTCTGGACTCTGAGCATATACACCACATGAGAACAACTGCATGACTTCACGTGCATAGTTTTCATCAGGAAACAGGTTCAACTCAGGATCGGCCTTTCTGTTTTGTGCAGAAGAAAGGTAAACCCCCATAAATGGATCATAACTGATTTCTTGTAAAAGATTGCGGTGAGTTCCAAAGGCATTTGCAATTAACTTGTCATAATACTTCGAATAGGAGGTCCAGAGGTCATTACGTTCGAGGTTATTCCAATGCGCTGCAGACGTCACAAACACTTGGCTCAATGCATACGCAAATCGGAAGCGCAACTGCTCGTTTGTTCGAACAGCCTGATCCCACCATAGCAATTCAAAGTTCTGAATATTTACCGCTGAGACATTTTTATGTAGAGGCTCACCGTTTCTCATAATTGGCTCAACATAGTGATCGCGGTGGGCGAGCATCATATCTGTCATTTGTAAGGTGCTGTCTATCGCAAATTGTTGATCTATCCATTTGGAACACGCTTCTATTAGCCCTTTATTTTTAATCTGGCGTGCGAGTTTATTGATTTCGTCTACCGTCCCTCCCATGGAGGCTTGTGAAAGGAAATGCGCAGCCTGACGCTTACACAATCCTATATGATCCTCTCTAACTGAAGAATCCTCTGACTCCGTACCCTCACTCGCTTCAACTCCGTCATTCAGTGTTACAAAGGTCGTCAAATTAAGCCCACCTTCTATCACACCTTCCTCAGTCCAAACCGCGTCTTGGGGAACATACGCTTGTGATAAAGCCCCACTTGTTTGGTAGAGCGCATAGGCCTCACTCGTATCCATTGAGACATTATACACCTTTAGGTCCGCTACACGGCCTTTATACATATGAGACCCAACTCCTCCCAAGGTCACTCGTGTAATCCCTTCGAGAGAATACGTCTTGCCTTCCCCTTGTGCCCATGGACTTCCATTCAAATAAATCGCCATCTGTCCCGTCTCAGCGTTTTTCGTAAAGACCCAGTGATTCCACTTATTATTCCCCCATTCGTTCGCATTTCCGGCCTTAGCAATCCGATTGAACTGTCCATTAGCATTCCCTGCATCCCAGTAAACTCTCCCGTCTATCCAAGGCAGATGAATATTTAGTCTTCGTTTCCCATCTGCTCCAGTCGCGACAAGAAAGCTCGTAGGCTTAGCTTGGCTCTCCTTTCCTTTGGCCCAAAACGAAACCGTTACAGCCTTATCTAAATCTTGAAAGGCTTCCAAAGGAAGTGACACTTTATTGGAGCCATCAAAGTCCATCGCAACAACTTCATACTCTTGTTTGTCTAACCCCTTAATGTTTTCATGGGCGTATTTCACCGCCCCTGCATGATGTCGGTTTCCTGAGACATCTTTAATCGCCCCACCTTCTGCAGAGTCAACATCCCAAGCCGCAGTTAAAAATGAATGATTATAAAGCGCATCAATTTGGGTCGGATTTAAGGCCACTTTATAAATCTTAATCTCATCCATCACCCCATTATAATTGATCCCAAACCTAAATCTGATCATATTGGTAATAAGGTTTCTTTTATCCTCCTCCATACAGTGAAGCTCTCCATTGAGATAAACTGCCATCTCGCCTGTAGACGCGCTTTTTGTAAACACCCAATGATTCCATACCCCTCGCATAGTCACGTCTATTGGTGCACTAATGCGATCCACTTCACCTCTAGCTCTACCTGCATCCCAATAGACCCTATTATTAGCCCAAGGAGCATGCACATTAAGGATTCCTCCTTGGCTACTTGAAGCAGCGAAGAGAGAACTTCCTCCTGTTTGTATATGACGCGTCCAGATCGAAATACTTAATTCTCCAGAAATCTCATCAAAAACTTCAGTCGGAATGTGAGCGCGACTCTGTGCCCCAAAAAACCGAATAGCACCACCATTTAAACCATGCGCCGGCCCACACTCAATCAATGTCATATCATGACCATTACCTGAGGAATCTGGGACAACTTTTGACTGCGACCAGTTCATTTCCCAACTCGCTACAAGCTCATTATCCATCGGTAATTCATCAGAGGCTAAAACACATAAACTACTAATTAAGACAGATAATAAGAGGAAGAGGTATCGCATGATTTAAAAATACAATGTGTTAGAATTTTGTAAATAATAAACATGCAAAAACACTATCTTTGACAAATTTACTAAATAATATTAATTAATTAAAATCAAAATACACCCCACACTTAAACTATCTTTTTTAGCTCAAAGGGTTGACAGTATTCCTGTCCTCCATAAAATTTTGAGTGTTATTTCATAACTTTTATAATTATATGAGTACACAAGCTACCGCGGGCGAGACCCATACCTTTCAAGCAGAGGTTAAGCAGGTTTTAGATATTGTTATTCACTCCCTTTATACAGAAAGGGATATTTTCCTTAGAGAATTAATCTCTAATGCAAGTGATGCCTTGGAAAAGGTCAACCTCAAGCAAGCAACTGAGCGCGACATTTATCAAGCAGGTAAGGATCTTCAAATTACACTTGCGTTTGACGAGGAGGCCAAGACCATCACCATTGCGGACAATGGGATCGGGATGACAAGAGATGAGCTCAAGCAAAATCTCGGAACGATTGCTCACTCTGGCACTAAGGCTCTTCTTGAGGCACTTAAGGAGAAAGGCGAAAACGCTGGAGACATGATCGGACAATTCGGGGTTGGGTTCTACTCAGCCTTTATGGTGTCTGATAAGGTAGAACTCTTCACCCACAGCTGGGACAGCTCCGCTGAGAGCCTCAAGTGGGAGAGTGACGGTGCAGGTTCTTATACCATTACAGAAGCAGAAGAAGCGCAAGATCGTGGAACGAAGATTGTTCTGCACCTTAAGGAAGATTACCACGAGTATGCCAATGAGCATAAGATCAAAAATATCATCGAGAAGTATTCCAACTATGTTGGGCACCCAATCGTCATCGGAGAAGAGCGTGTCAACACCGTTGAGGCAATCTGGCTGAAGAGTAAAAGTGAGGTCTCTGAGGAGGAATATGAGAAGTTCTACCAGTTCAATGCAAAGGCGTTTGATAAGCCTCGCTACACCATGCACTTCCAAGCAGACGCGCCAATGTCTCTCAATGCGCTTCTCTTTGTCCCTCAGGAAAACCCTGAAAAAATGGGCTTCGGTGGTCAAGTTGATCCAGGCGTAGCACTTCACTGTCGCAAAGTCCTCATTGATTCAGCACCTAAAAACCTTCTTCCTGAATGGTTACGCTTCCTCAAGGGGGTCATTGATTGTGCGGATCTCCCACTCAACATTTCTCGTGAGTCTCTCCAAGATTCTTCCATCGTTCAAAAGCTTGGTAAGGTTGTCACGAAGAGATTTGTGAAGTTCCTTGCTAAGCAAGCGAAAGACGAGGAAACATACCTTGAGTTCTACAACAATTTCTCGCGTTTCCTCAAGGAAGGCGCTTGTCATGACTTTGAGAACAAAGACGCTTTAGTTGACTTATTACGCTTCAACTCCACCATGATCGAAGAAGGAAAGGTTACGAGCCTTACCGAATACATCGATCGTGCCAAAGAAGAGCAAAAGGAAATCTACTACCTCATCTCAAACTCTCTTGAAGCAGCTAACGGAAGCCTTTACCTAGAGCCATTCAAAGCACGCGGACTCGAAGTTCTCCTCCTCACTGATCCAGTAGACGAGTATGTCATGGGGATGCTTCCAGAGTTCAAAGAGAAGAAGTTTGTCTCGATTGATAAGGCGAACATCGACCTCGGAGAACACGCTCAAGAAGGTGAAGCGGTTGAAGAAGGGGAGTTAACCTCGTTCCTCGATTGGGTAAACACAGGCAATGCTGATCAGATCAAAGAAGTTGTTTCTGGCACGCGTCTTGTAGATAGCCCAATTGTTGCTCTCGCACCAGAAGATCAAATGGGCGCTCAAGGGCGTGCAATGATGGAAGCCATGGGGCAACCTGTGGAAGAACCAAAAGCAGTGATTGAGATCAACCCTCGTCACGACCTCATCAAGGCTCTCGTAGAATGTCAGAAGACAGACGATGAAAAAGCACGTCGTATCTTCTCACAACTTTCTCAAAATGCGCTTCTCGCAGCTGGGTTGATCAAAAACCCTGCTGAGGTGGCTAGTTCGATGAATGCACTTGTGGCAGACTTCTTGAAGTAAGCTTCAACACATCATTTTTTACTTTAGGAGAAACGTATGCCACGCGGCATACGTTTTTTTATTTTCAGGATGTCGCTCAAATCCGCCCTTGATACTGCTCGAACCATTCTCCTGCGAGAAAGACTGACCCCACGATTAGCGTGAGATCGTCTTTCTGGTGGTCAGCTAACCGATCCAAGCTTTTACAAGGAAGCTCCGGTGCGAGTTCATTTATCATAGAGAGTAACGTATCTGACTTTTCTCCTCTAGGATTTGCCAGAGTATACACCTCGACCGAATAACAAAGAGGTAACAACAGGCGTAAAACATCCGTTATATTTTTATCAGCGGCAGCTCCAAAAACCAAATGCCCCTTTCGCTCACCATAAGTTGCCTGCCAAGTCTCCACAAAGACCTCGATGGCTTGCACGTTATGAGCACAATCAATAATCATGGTTTGCCCTGTATCGGTTGCGATCTGTTGAAATCTCGCAGGCCAGGTAACGGTAGCAAAGGCATGTCGTAAGGCATCTTCCTGCGGTTCATATTCGCATGCTTTAAACGCCTCTAAGGCTAGTTTCGCATTCCACCTCTGGTGTTCCCCTTTCAAGTTCAAGGGGTATTGAGAGCCTAAGGGCTCTGCGACAAAGTGTAGAGGGCAGCCTCTCTCTTTTGCGATCACCTCAATCACACGCGTGGCTTTCGGATCTTGTAAAGCTGATATGCAAGGCTTCTGCGTACGCATAATAGCGCCCTTTTCTCCTGCAATCTCTTCTAGAGTCTCTCCCAAATATTGCTGATGATCCATACCTATGGGAGTAATGACCGCCACATCCTTAAGCACAGCTGTCGTTGCATCGAGTCGCCCGCCCATTCCTGTCTCTAAAATAATAAGATCACAGTCTTGAGCCTGAAAGTGCATGAGAGCTAAGGCCAAACTAAGCTCGAAAAAAGTCGGGTGATGCTCCCAGTCTTTTACATGTATTTTCAGTTTCAGAATAAAGGCATCTAAAGCTTCAGAAGAGATTTGCTCTCCGTCGACTTTCATCCGTTCCGTAAAGGAGACAAGATGAGGTGAGGTAAAAAGTCCGACCTTAACCCCATGAGAAATCGCAAGGGCTTCTAAGAGAGAGGCCGTAGACCCCTTTCCGTTTGTCCCCGCAATTTGGACGACCTTTCCTGAAGGTTGCAGGCTCAGTGATTCTAGAAGCCTTTCAACATTTGATAAGCCTAGTTTGATCCCAAAATGTTGGGTAGAATATAGCCACTCTAGGGGGCTTTCTCCGGTAGCAGAGCCTGATTGCGTCATAGCCCCACTATAACGTGAGGCTTGGAATCGCAAATGCTTTTTTGCTATTTAAGCCGTCTTCGCAGCTAGCGTATACGACATGATATTACCCAATGTATCACGCATATCCTTACGGTGCACAATCTTGTCCACCAACCCGTGCTCTACCATAAATTCTGCAGTTTGGAAGCCCTCAGGTAAATCTTGGTGAGTTGTTTCTTTAATCACCCTTGGTCCAGCAAACCCAATCATGCACTTAGGTTCAGCAATGTTTATATCACCAATCGTTGCGAAAGATGCACTCACACCTCCAGTCGTAGGGTGTGTCATCACCGAAATGTAAGGAAGGTTGGCTTCTGCATGTCTCGCTAGCGCTCCACACGTTTTGGCCATTTGCATCAGAGAAAGGAGCCCTTCTTGCATTCGTGCTCCCGAAGAAGCTGAGACAATAATAACTGCTCGATTTTCCTTAGTCGCCACTTCAATCGCACGCGTAATCTTCTCACCTACGACAGACCCCATAGACCCCGCAAAATATTTAAAGTCCATCACTGCTATTGTCGCAGGAAGGCCATTAATATTCAGCCTCCCACTAACAACCGCATCGTTCAATCCAGACTTAGATCTCTGAATCTCACTTTTCACTTCGTAATCTGGGAAATCTAATGGGTTTTTCGAAATTAAATCCGCATCCATCTCTTCAAAACTTCCCGCATCCGCTAGAGACTCAATTCTTGCTCTAGAACCTATCAAAAAGTGGTGTTCGCACTTAGGGCAAACACATAAGTTTTCTTTAAGATCAACGTTGTGAATTAACTCGGAACAACTTG
>CAYUKP010000117.1:0-6672 GCA_964445335.1 uncultured Verrucomicrobiales bacterium | reverse complement strand
TAAATTTCCGTTCTAACCTCATCCTATAATGAACCCCGAGCAGAATTCTCTCGGGTTTTTTTTGATCTTTCCTTCAGAGGGGGAAGAAACCCCTTTTAAATAAGAAACCCTCTTATTTAAAAGTCTTAACTATTCAAGTGAGGATAAAAGTTAAAAACAAAGCAAGCAACTGAGCATCCTGAACAGGTTGTGCCAACCTTTGGTGTTTTCGTTATTTGATCTAGTGGGAAAACAAGCAGCTCAAACAAACAAGCTTGAAATTTGAATTTCTACTTTAGAGTTGTGCAACAGCCGAAATAGTAAAACCTCCCTGAACCAAGGGATAGATTATTCTAAAACCCATCGCATCGGTGCTTAACCGCTCCTAATGCTACAGGCTTAGCTATCACCTCTTACTCACCTGAATAGAGTTACCTTTTATCTTCAATTCCCTTCTTAACCTAACAAAACAGCCAACCAAAGCCCCCCTTTGGTCAGCCAAAGCATATTACTCTGCAGAAATCGATACCTCTACTCTGTAAAATTGCCTAGTAAGGTCTTCTGTAGCACTTGGCTCAACGGTCGCCTCACCAGCCCCATAATTTATCACTCCATCAAATGCTGTCCACGAATCAGCAGACAAGTCAGTGGAACATTGAACTTCATAAACCAACTGTGGATCATCTACGATATCAAAGGTTAATTGCTTTAGAGAACCGTTTTCCATCTCGCACCTTACGGATGATTTAGAACGCTTTCCGTCACGCGGATTTTGCCCCAAGGCATACTCTAAGAGATTTGATAACCCATCATTATCTGGATCTGCATCATTCCCTGACTCATCAGAATCTGTAAAATATGTATCTCGCCACTGCTCAATCAAGTCAGCAGAGGTCGATTGTTGATATGTTAAACTCAATGCGTTACCATCTTGCGTAACTACTAGATCCCCCTCCTGTAATGTATAATCTGGAGTCTCGACTTGAAAGAAACTCGGGTCAAAGTCTCCCGATAGAGTTGTAGGGTCTAACACAACCCAACTCTTTTGATCTACTAGAGATGTTGTTTCTATACTGACTCCCTGCAATGACAGAATAATCGGATTCTCCGCACTCACATCATCACCCAAAGTTAATGTCTCTTGAACATTTAGGTAGTTACGCCCAACTCCTGCGTCCGCATCTGGCGCAGACATATTCACCACTAATGTGCTTCCCCCGGCAAGCTCCACATTCGACACGGTAAGCTCACCCGTATCTGTCGCTGGATCTACTATCCCTCCAGATGCTACATACAAGGTACTACTAATCTGCCCTGTTCCCTCTAATCTTGCACTATCACCTATAAAGACGTCTGATGTGGCAGGTAGGGAACCATCTAAAATAAGTGTACCTTCATTAATGTATGTCTCGCCAGTATTGGTATGAGCTCCAGACAAAGAGAGACTTTCAGCTCCATTCTTTACCAAGGAAACGCTCCCTGTCATCACTCCATCAAATACACTCGCTTGCGAAGAACTGTTAACATTAAGGGTCTGAACAGTCTCTTCGGACGTAGAAGTAATGATCCCTTCTCCGCTTAATTGCCCGACATTCATCTGAAACGCATTAGTGTCTGAGACAGAACGCACATTAAGATTTAACGTACCATCAACCTTCGTATAATTATCCGCACCTTGATTAACTGATAGATTAGCCATCTGAGCAAAGGTAGCGCCCTCATATACCTCAAGGTTGTAGAGAACCTCATTTTGTCGTGAATGAATCTCTCCTGCCTCTACAATAATATCACCTGTCAGCTCCGTTATACCTTGGTTTTCAAGATTTAAAATCCCCTCACCTACTTTATGGAGATTTCCCTCACCTCCAACCTTGAGAAACAACAATTTATTTCCTGCGCCCTCCACTCCAACTGCAGCATCAGTCTCCATATATACCGTACCGCTAGTCGTATTCACACGAGTCCGATTCGTTGTATCAGCTACTGCATAAAGCGCCCCTAAGTCATTAAATCCTCGCCCATTCAGATAAAGATCTTCTCCCTGCAACTGATCTTGAGCGTTTATTTGCAACATTCCTCCATCATAGACCTTCGTGCCCGTATCATCTTGAGCACCTCCGAAGGCTAAACTATGAGAATACTCTCCCAATCCACTGAAAACAGTATAAGGAGCTGTTGGTAAAATTTGCTCTGTCCCAGAAAACTGCGCCCACGAAACATCTAGTGACTGGTTTGGAGAAGTCCAAATGTCTTGTATGACAATTGGAGCAGTCACTAACGTTTGCCCTGTGTAAGTATTATTCGTCCCCTTATTGATCACACCCCCTACCGAAATGCAGTCTGTATTATCTGTCGCATTCACCCCAAAAACTAATGGCTGATAAGTGTAATTACGAATCACACTATTGGTCGTATAGTCCGCATAGTTTGCCGTATATAATTCATCTAAATCTTCTGCAGGTCGATGCCTCCACTCTCTCCACTTTTGTGAAAGGTTTATATAAGCCCCGTCTAAATAGTCCCCCTCTTCAGCAGAGTTCCGTATCGTAATATCATGCCCAGAACCTGATATGATCGCAATTGGGAATGCCATAGCTGACGCCTCCGTAGTCGTTGTCGAAAGCAGTTCAATATCTATGACAGAATTGTCTCCTGATCTTTGAAAATAGAGCAATGGCCCATGATGAGCATTTCCGCTACAATTTGTTATAACATTGTCTGCATCATCCTCTCCACCATTGATCCCCATTTCGCAATCTATCACTGTTGTACCACTCACCGTATATGTCCCACGCCCATCAGCAGCTGCCACACCAGTCCTCATTCTCTCTACACGACAATCCTCCACCGTAATATTAGTAATGTACTGATCATAACCATTTACAGCATACTGAGAATTGTCATAAACTCGGAAGCAGTCCTCATGTTTAGAGATATAAATATCATCGGGGATAGGCACCCAATACGTTGCAGAATCCCATTTCAAATATTCCTCATGCGCCTTGATGACATTACTGCTCACCATCTCATCACCTAGGACATTACAACGCCTAAAGGTAATATCACTCGCCCCATTCTGCATAAAAAAGGCGTGCCCATAACTTCTCATATCAATGTCAAAATCTTCGATGAGAACATTATTTGCTCCATTTGTAATAAGAAAGGCCGACTGCTTTCTATGAGAAATGAAGGCCGCATTTGTCACCCCATTCGTATTTGGACGAGGCCCCTTACCAAAAGCATCTCCGTAACCATAAGGATATGACCCTCCCGTTTTGAGATAGCAATTCTTAAAGGCGGTATTAGAACCTGTGATCACACAGATCACAGATCCACCATCGGATGCATACTCCTCAAGCTCACCATAAGCATCCAGTCCTGCATACGAAACATGCTCCATCGATAGATTGAGCCCATCTACGGTAGAGCCATCCCCCGTAAGGGTTACCCCGCTGACAATATTACCTGACCCATACCCTGCAAACTCTTTCGTACTCACCTTAATCTCCGTATCTGTAAAGTCATACGTCGTATTGCTCCCAGAAAGATCTAGTAAAGACACCCCAATAGCGGCATCAATCCTCTCTAAGGGTTGTTGCATCCAGTAGGTTCCAGGACTCAACTTCAGTGTAATATTATCCATTGCGCTATATGCGCGTAACTGGTCAATGGAATACACCGTATACGTGGTTCCTTCCTGCGTCACGGTATCTGTAGACTCAACAGGATCTCCTGAATTGGATGTCACACGCAATGTATCTACTTGGCCATCATCATCAGTATCCACAAACTCTTTCGACCATCTACCCGTATCCACACTATCAGCAAATTGGAGGCCATTATCCGTTAAGGATCCCTCCCAAATCATGACATCCCAACTTCCCTGCAGGTCTACTCCATCTGCAAACGAAAGATTGAGTAAGGAACCACTCTCAAACGTCACGCCACCAGCTCCTGCATTTCCATCGACATAATCAATAAAGATCGGAGTCACTCCATTTGCATCAATCTCTATGTCCAATGTTGAACCACTCCCTTGGTACCAAAATCCATCCAAAGAATCCTTTGAACCAATAGCCATTTTATTAACACCTGACCCTTTTACAAAAAACGTCCCTATCCCAGAACCAAACCCAACAGATACCCCATTCCTTGTCGTAAGATATCCTCCTGCCATGAGAAAACTCCCAACTCCATTATCCCCCACAATCAAGCTACCTTTAGTCGTATTCACTGCTCTATTGATCGTCAGATCACCACCTAAGATTTCGACACTTCCATTAGAACCAGAAGCACTTCCAATGGTTAAAGAATTAAACGTGAGATTTCCATTACTGACTAGCTCTCCATCACTTCCATTATTAACACCAATATAGGAGTGGCGTGCCACATTTGCCGTTGCATTGATACTACCAGGATCTACAGTCAAACTCGCTTGACCACTAACCCCTACATTGAGAGAATTTAGGTTAAAGCTCGTATACTCTTGCAATACAGCTTCAGCATCATCAATTGTTACCGCCTCTGTATCTACAGGAGGGGTGTCCCAGTTACCATCATCGAGCCAATCCCCGTCTCCCGAATTGTCTACAAACACACTTGCTTGTACAATCGCCACAAAAAGAGAACATATAAAAAGAATTTTCACACCTCAATGTATAACAAACACACCAAAACGACAAGCGCAAAATCAGTTTTGACAAAAAAAATGTAAAATTAACACACTTCCCGATAACATAAAACTTAATAATGCATTAAAATAATATTCAATTGCAAATTAAACTCACAAAAAAGAAAGAAACGATGAAAAATCTCTTCGGTGAAATTTTTCATCTAAAAACCCTCATGTTAAATCTTCTGCGTCCCAATCAACCTTTGGGGATTCAGGATAGACTCTAGAGACTGTTCATCTATGAGCTCATACTTCAGAACAAGAGATCGTATCGTATGACCGCTCAGCAAGGCCTCATTAGCAATCTCTGTCGCTCGCTCATATCCGATCACAGGAACCAAGGAAGTCACAACAACTAAGCTATTCTCCAACAATTCTCGACAACGCCCTTCATTGACTTGAATCCCTGAAACACAACGCTCCGTAAAGGTATTCATCGCATTTGTCATCAAACGAATGGAATTTAAAATATTGTAGATCACCACCGGCTCCATGGCATTCAATTGCAACTGCCCAGCCTCAGCAGCCATTGTAACTGTGAGGTCATTTCCGATCACTTGATAGGCCGCTTGATTTACAACCTCGGGGATAACAGGATTGACTTTACCCGGCATAATGGAAGACCCTTTTTGCACCGCAGGTAAAATAATCTCCCCTATTCCCGCTCTAGGCCCCGAAGAGAGTAGGCGAAGGTCATTCGATATCTTCGACAGTTTAATGGCCGTCCGCTTGAGTAAACTCGAAAAGGTGACAAACACTCCTAAGTCAGAAGAGGCCTCAATCAGATCAGAGGCAGGTACAAAAGGACGACCTGAAACCTCTGCCAAAACACGCACCACATGATTTGCGTAACCTTCAGGCGTATTTAAGCTGGTACCCACAGCGGTTCCTCCAAGGTTTACCTCACATAACAAACGTCCAATTTCATCAATCCGCGTAATATCTTCGGACAACGTTACCGCAAAGGACTTAAATTCGGACGAGACCGTCATAGGCACCGCATCTTGCAACTGCGTCCGAGCCACTTTGAGATGCCCGCGAAAGGCCTCTGCCCGCTCTTCAAAAGCCGCAATCAATCGCTTTTGAGCTTCCACCATCGGATAGATCATTTCCAATAACGTTAGTCTCAGAGCCGTAGGATAGACGTCGTTTGTGGATTGCGAAGCATTCACATGATCATTGGGGTGCACGATTTTATATTCGCCTTTTTGCCCGCCCATACGTATTTCTGCAAGGTTTGCAATGACCTCATTCGCATTCATATTAGTAGATGTCCCTGCACCACCTTGGATCATATCCACCACAAAGTGCTGATGATGCATCCCTGCGATAATCTCATCACAAATGATCACAATCACCTCTCCCACCGCGTGAGGAATAACTCCATGCTCAATATTACTAAGGGCTGAAGCCTTCTTCACTACCGCGAGGCTTTTCACAAGGTCAGGAAAGTGCTTCAACACCGCACCTGTCATCGGAAAGTTTCGCAGAGCACAAGCCGTCTCAGTCCCATACATAAGCTCCTTTTCATCAGCATTCTGTGTAGCCATACACACTCTTAGGATTAACTTTTCTCATTTGCAATATGAAAAAAACTAATCCAACCCTAAAGTCTAGGGAGAACTACTCCGCAACCTGAAAGCCCCATCAACATCAAACCGATCAATTTTACACACGTTTAATTTACCCCTCACCAAAAAGACATTAGGCTTCGGATTAGATAAATCAAACAAACACAATAGCTCCCCCTCTTAAAAGCACGCTCTAGAACCAAGACACCCTGATCTAATCTTTATTATTAGGATCAGGCCTTGACCCATCATAATAAAATACACCATTTCCTTCAGTCGATCCTCCTGCTTTAGTTTTTGATTCCGCTCCTTCCCCTTTACGCATCTGTTTAGTAGCTTCAGGAATTTGCTCTAGGAGAGTCTCCCCCTTCACATCCTTAGTCCAAACAGCCACCCTCTTCTTAAGGAGCCCCGACGACCCCTTAATACCATAAACAGGCCTCATGCGCC
>CAYUKP010000116.1:0-6708 GCA_964445335.1 uncultured Verrucomicrobiales bacterium | reverse complement strand
ACGAAAGAGGGCGTTTTTGATGGAAGAATATAACATGAGTAAAGGTTGGGTATAGGTTAGATTAGAGCAAAGGAAAAATGTTGAGGTTGATGAAAGTCTGCCTCTCCTCCAGGAAGGGGCGTTTGGCTGAGGAAAATGTAATCAGGACTATTCAGGATGCCTGTAACATTTAGCCTCCATGCCGATGAAGCTCCTAGATACGTCTCAAGTGCCGTGAGGGAGAGTTGGATGCCCTCGCTTGAGGCTCTCGCATTATAGAGCGAGGGGGTGAATTCTGGGTCAGGACAACGCGTGGTCAGAAATCCTTGGATCCAATAAGCACCTGTAGGAGAAAGATTGATTTCTAAATACTTCCCTTCTAGGTTGGAGATGAAGAGCTCTGCAACATCCCATTTCCAGAGTTCGGGGGTGTATTGACCTGATTTGGAGTTTGGTAGCCCCTTCGCTGTTGAAGCAAATGTGACGTCAAATGTTAGGGTTTGATCTGTAATCCGTAAACTGTAGTCAAAGGTTTGGTGGGAGGGTGCTCCGTTCCACTGGTTTTTTAAGGTGGTTTTCATAAATCAAAGAGCGTTGGTTGCTCCCACTTTGATGAATCGACGGAAGGAGAGGGGGGCGGTGGGAGTATTTCTAGCCAGCATGTTGGTTGGAGCTGTTGCGAGATCTGGTAGTCTAGTGTTGGGTGGTTTTGTGCGAATAGTGTTTGGATACATTCGGCCGTATTACAGTCTCGGCTTAAGTGCCCTAAGGCGACTTTTTGCAAGCCATGTGGTTCGAGCTTCTGTAGGAGTTCGGATGCTTGTTCATTGGATAAGTGGCCATGGCGAGAGGCGATACGTTGCTTGATCGACCACGGGCGCTTTTGGTCTAGCTCCAGAAGTTTGTTGTCATAATTAGACTCTAGATAGAGTAGCTCGTAACCACGGAGTTTGTGTGCTAGACTATCTGAGGCATACCCAAGGTCGGTCATTGCGGCAAATGATGTGTATTCATCCTTGATTAGATAGCCTACGGGGTCTGTAGCGTCATGCGGGATGCGTATGGCCTCGACTCTGAGAGATTCGACTTGGAATGGTTGTCCTGGCTCAAAGATTACCCAATCTGCGGAAATGTCTAGCTGAGATGCGATATACTCTTGGGTCAATACACTCGCGTATACGGGGGCTTCGAGTTTTTTAAGTAAGACTTTGAGACCACCAATGTGATCCTTGTGTTCGTGAGTGATAAAAATGCCTTTGATCGCGTCAAGGGGAATGCCTCTGGATTCAAGTCTGAGGGTGATTTGCTTAGCTGATAGGCCAGCGTCTATAAGCCAATAGCCACAATCACAGGAGCCAAAGACAATACAGTTGCCTGCGCTGCCACTACCTAAAACAGAGAACCTCATATGTAGCCAGATGGTATGAAAATTTTTTATTGAGATGTCACGGTCAATTTTTATATTCTTTGGGTTTTTGGGCCTCTTATTGCATTTTGTATTGGCTTGTTGAGAGGGTTGGTGGTGACGGGTTATTTTCTTTTATTTTTGCTTTTTTAGTGTTAATTATTTGTTATGATTGTATTCGTGCATTGTGTGTGATTTTTGTTAGTTTAAATTGTTTCTTGGGTTGAGGGTGTTTAAATCGTGATTTTTTAGTCCATTTTAATGGTCTCATTACGAAGAAAAAGAGAGAAAATTAAGAAAAATGTGACAATGTGAGATAATTCTCCCTCTCGCGGGGTGATTCTCATTTACAAAAGGAGGGGCGCGAGTTATTTTTATTGTATGCAGTATATTAGGGCACACGAAATTTTGGATGTAGAGGATATTAGACATGGGGTGATTTCTAGGTCTGATACCTCAACGGTTGGAGAGTTTCACTTCATACCTCGTTATTGTAAAGATAGTGGCTGCGATTGCCGTAAGTCAGAGGTGTATGTTCTTCATGAAGGGGAGGTTGTAGCAGTTATTGATTATGGCTGGGAGACTGAAGCCTATTATTCTAAATGGTCTAGAGAGAATGAGAATGCCGGAAGATGTGAGGTTTCAGGGGTGACGATTACTTCAAAGAACTCTAAGTATGATGAAGAAGCGCTTCTTGGTTTGTTTAATCGCCTGATGAATGAAGAGTGGAAGTTGCGGATGATATCGCATTACAATTCTGTGAAGAAGTTTTACAAGCGCGAGCAAGAGCGGGGATATAAGCCGTGGCAGCGTTTGAAGGTAAAAGCTGTTTAAGCGAACGCTGAGAGTTGTCATACTTCTGTTTGGTTCCCTTGAGTGTCCTAAATAGAGTGGAAATTAAGTATGATAGCTCATTGGGAAGGGCGGTTAGAGATGTTTTTCTGGTTTAGTTTATTATGTCGTATACCTTCCCTCTTATATGAGAGATAAATGTTTTGTGTTACTGGGGGCTATTGTTTGCGTGTTGATGTCATGTTCTCATGTGGAGACTTATCAACAGCCTTTAGAGAATCCTCAAGTTATGCAATTGCCCAATGGGCATTTTAGGTTGTTAGAGCCTTGGCGAGTGAGATTACAAGACGCGTCCTTTACCTTACAAAAGGGTTATACCTGTAATGGGATTACCGCGACTGACTGGCAGAAGGCACAAATGGGTCATGGCGCAGATCGTAAGGAAACGTGGTGTGCGATTTTTCATGACTGGACGTTTACGCAAGGCATGTCACGACAAAGGTGTGATGACTACTTCAATGAGTTGATGATCCAGTATCAGGTTGCACCTTGGAAGCGTGAGCTAATGTATAATATTGTCAAGATGCGTAGTGCCGCAAAGCTTGTGGAGCAAATGAGCAATGAATGAGGTGCTAGATTATTAGATTGGGATTTCTAAGGAACGTAAAAAACCGTTAAGTTTGTTTTGGCATATCTAGATATACGGTGTAAGCAACGTCAGAAAATTTGTAGTATTAAGAATAAATTGTTATGAGAACCCACCATTGTAATGAGTTAAGGATAGAAAACGCCGGAGAGTCAGTGACGTTAATCGGCTGGATAAATACGGTGAGAGACCAAGGTGGTGTAATCTTTGTGGATCTGAGAGATAGAGAAGGGGTTACACAATGTGTCTTTAGATCTGAGGTGTCAGAAGAAGCGGCGCAACTCAGCCATAAGCTCAGAGTCGAAGATGTGATTCAGGTTTCAGGAACGTGTGAAAAGCGTTTCCAGAACGATACCGTGGATACATCTAATGAAAAGTTAGAGACTGGAGAGGTGGAGATTGTGGTGACAGAGCTCAAGGTTGTCAATAAAGCCGAGGTGCTCCCCTTTCAATTAGATAAAGAGCTCTCAAATGAAGATTTGAGAATGAAGTACAGGTATTTAGACCTTCGTAGACCACGAATGGCGTCTAACCTGCAAAAGCGTCATCGTATTACGAAAGCGACTAGAGACTTCTTGGATGAGCAAAAGTTTATCGAAGTAGAGACGCCGATTCTCTCAAAGTCTACGCCTGAAGGTGCGAGAGATTTCTTAGTGCCTTCACGCGTGCAGGCTGGGGATTTCTTTGCGTTACCTCAAGCACCTCAACAGTATAAGCAATTATTAATGGTGGCGGGGATAGAGAGATACTTCCAGATTGCGAAGTGCTTCAGAGATGAGGATCTGCGAGCAGATAGACAACCTGAGTTTACTCAGATTGATATCGAAGCCTCCTTTGTGGATCAGCCACAGGTGATGTCAATGGTTGAAGGGCTCATAGGTCGAGTCTTTAAAGAATCTATTGGGGTCGACATTCCTGCGAAATTTGATGTCATGACCTATCATGATGCGATGAACATTTATGGGTCAGATAAGCCTGACCGTAGATTTGCAATGGAGATGGTGGATCTCTCAGACACCTTTAAAGATTGTGAATTTAAGGTCTTCTCTGGGGTTATTAAAAACGGTGGTGTCGTGAAGGCAATCAATGCGAAGGGCTTTGGTGACATTTCTACGGGACAGATCGATAACCTCACGAAGCTTGCCCAAGAGGCTGGAGCGAAAGGTTTGGCGTATATCCAAGTAAGAGGTGAAGAGCGTTCAAAATGGCGTTCTCCATTTGTGAAGCGCTTAACCGACGAGGAGCTTGAAGAAATGAAGGAGCGCCTGAACATTGAGCCAGGGGATCTTATCTTGTTTGCCGCTGATGCGTGGCAACCTGCATGTGAGGTTCTTGGGCGTATTCGTTTGGAAGTAGCGAAGCTTCAGAACTTATTGGAGGGGAACGACGATCTAAACTTCCTCTGGGTTACAGAGTTCCCTCTCTTAGACTTTAATGAGGAAGATGGTAAATGGCACGCGGTGCACCATCCTTTCACTCGTCCATTGAAGGAAGATGAAGAAAAGCTTAAGAAGGGAGAGTTGGAAGGGTTGCGCGCACAAGCGTATGATGTCGTTCTCAATGGGTATGAATTAGGTGGAGGGTCGATCAGGATTCATGAGGCAGACCTGCAAGAAGCGATGTTTGATGCCATTGGCATTACACAACAGGAGAAGGAGGAAATGTTTGACCATATTTTAGACGCCTTTAAATACGGTGCACCTCCACATGGTGGTGTCGCCTTAGGTTTAGATAGACTTGCGATGCTTATTTGTGGGGAGCAGTCTATTAGAGAGGTTATGGCCTTTCCTAAGAACAACAAAGCGATGGACTTGATGACCAATAGTCCTGCGCGTGTAGCACCTAATCAGCTCCGTGATCTCCGTATTAAAACGGTAGAAAAAAAGGAAACTAAAGGGGCATAAAAATGAAAGGAAAGGCGTGTTTGTGGATTGCAGCCCTAGGAACGCTGGGCTCCTCAGCGGAGGATGTGCCGTATGGGGTGGAGTTTCTAGGTGGCATTCGCAGTGGGTATCACCAGAGAGGGATGCGACTGTCGAATGACCTTATAGACTTACAGTTGCAATCGCGCCTTACTTTAGAAGACGCCGTTTCTGTCAATATGGCAATATGGCGCGCGGCTGAGGCTTCGGGGGATTTTAACGAGTTCGGAGCTTTGGCTAGCATTTCAAGAGAGTACGGAGAATATTCGGTGGCCTTCGAGCTAGCTTATCACTCCTACGATAGTGAGAAGGTTGAGAGTGGTCTGGAAGCTTCTGCATTAGTGGATTATTCTCTTACCGATCACACGAGTGTATATGGCTCGGTGAGTTCAAATACAGCAGTGCAGAATCTCTATGCCCAGGTTGGGTGGAGTGGGTCACATAAGGTATCGAAAGACTCCTATATTCAGGTGAAGTCTGAACTGCATATGGCGCAAAACTATTTTGGTAGAGAGGGGCTTTATGACCTTACCAGTCGGCTCAACTATACGTATAATATTAGTGAGATGATGTCACTGACGCCCTTTCTCTCAAGTTCTATTCCGTTGGATGATAAAGAAGACTTTAACCTCTCAACAGGGGTTTGGGTGGAAGTGTTTTTTTAAGTTACGCAGAAGAATGTGACGAAATGAAAAGAAGCGTAATTTGCCTATTGAATATTTGAAATCTTAGAATTACATATACCGGATTATGAAGCGTCTTGTATCTTGGGCTAGAAGAATTATTACAGAGTACGAAAGTGGGGCGACAGGATGTTTTCTCCTTCATGGGAACATCAATGACCAGTTTGTAATGCCCGTTGAAGGAAGTTCGCAACTAGGGAGGCTACAAGACTTTTTGGTAGAGATTCTCCTCCCAAGATTTGATGTCGTGTTATCCTATGATCTTGGATACGGAGTAAGGGTTGAGAAAGGAAAGGAGATTTTTGAAGCGTGGCCAGCAAGAGAGCAATCTAAGAGTATGCCTGGAATGGCTCTCCCTGCTATTCGCACCTTAGGACAGTATTTGTTGTATACGAGGAATTTATCTGCAATGGGTAAGAAGGCTCCTAAAGTAGCTATCATTCTTAAGCAGAGTCATTTGATTGCTCCTGCGATACCTAATGCCTTGAATTACGAATTAAACTCGCTGGCTTCGGTGATAAGAAGTTGGGGGTCTGATATTTCGCTTCAAAATCACGGGCAAGTAGCATTCCTGTTGACCGATCAGTTACATAATTTGCATCCGTTAGTGACACAGAATCCACGTGTGAGTTCGGTTGAGATCCCTCTTCCTGAGTCTTGGGAGTTAAGTGAAGCGTTGAGCATTTTAGAGCCATATTCGGAAAATGCGCTTAAGAACTTCAAAGGTAATTTAGACTTCCCTTCTGAGCGACTCAAAGGGGCAACTATTAGTGCGATTGAAAACTTGCTCAAACAGAGGCATTATTCAAATGATCCATTGAAAAATGAGGACTTGTCTCATTTGAAGAAGAAGCTAGTAGAAGCGGAATGTGAAGGACTCATTGAGTTTGTGGAGCCAAGTCATGATCTCGATGATTATTTGGGAACCAGTAAAGCTGTTGAGTGGCTCAAGCAAGATTTGGAATTATGGAAAAAAGGGCATATAAATGCCTTACCTATGGGGTATTTGTTCTGTGGTCCAGTGGGGACAGGTAAGACATTTCTTGCCGAATGTCTGGCTGGAGAAGCGGGAGTGCCTGTGGTGACTTTGAGGAACTTTAGAGACAAATGGGTTGGGAGCACAGAGGCGAATTTAGAAAAGATCTTCTCTCTGCTTCATGCTTTAGGCCAATGTATTGTCTTCATTGATGAGGCAGACCAAGCTTTGGGGCGTAGGGCTTCCTCTACATCTGATTCAGGAGTTTCCTCTCGTGTGTATTCGATGCTTGCGCAAGAAATGGC
>CAYUKP010000115.1:0-6719 GCA_964445335.1 uncultured Verrucomicrobiales bacterium | reverse complement strand
AAGGTCGCGACGGATTCCTAGAAAAACGCCAACAGGACTATTCGAAGTTCCCTTATCATTATTGATCAAATGATCGTTGCTAAAATCTACGCTCTGGCAGTCACCTAACTCAGGCGTTTATTAAATTCGAGCAACTGACTGCGTAAGTTCATCAGTCGTTCAATCAAGATCTTCTCGCTAGAGGTCTCTTGTAAGGGAGCTAATATCGTATTGATGCGATCAATCTCACGTTTGAGCTTAGCAATGATAAGGCTCTCCTCGAAGAAGCCATCATACATGGAATCAATCGTGAACCTCACCTTCACGTAGAGAATGATGATTTGCTCATAGTGCTCGCCTTCTGGCATTCTCATGACAATATCATTCTCGATGCGCTCCATCACCAGCCTCATTCCATCCACAATAATCTGTAGATCCTCATCAAGGTGAAATTGCATATTCGCCCAAATCTCCGCATCCATTATATGCCACTCCTCCTCTGTCATACTTGGAGGTTCGGGCATCCACTCTGCGACCTCCTCGGACTCAGGCTCGTCTGACTTGGCCACGTCTGGCAAAATCTCCTCCAGCTTGCCTTCAGGTATCGGAATATGATCCATCTCCTTCATAAAGTCCTCTACCCGAGCATCACATTGCTTCAAAAGCGTCTCCCAGGCAAACTCATCATTCGGATCACAAGCCTTCTCTGCCTGTTTGGTCTCCAACTGCTCCTCATCGTTCACCACCGCGCCCTCCGTCAAATCAATCTCCCATTCATACTTCACTCCTTCGATCAAGCAACGTCCATTAGATTCACTAAACCATTCGATGTAGAGAATATTAGCCCAAGACGTTTCTTGAGGCGCGCCCAACTCAGGCTCCTTAGGGAAGCAACTCGGAATCTTGCATTTGTGCGAGGCGGTGATGTTCCCTGTCTTACCGATCTGCTCTGATGCGAAGAATTCCAACACTCCCTCTTCCAAGGGCTTCGCATAGGGATTCTTGAATTTCAACACACAACCCACTAGATCCTCGGCAACCTTCCCAACAAGGTCTAAGCTCACCATAAATTCCCCAAAAAACAACTTCCCCGTCACTCGCTCAGGAATCGAGTTGTCAATATAACCACTCTGAATGTAGTCTCCTAATCTGTAAGCCATAGCGCACCCTACCCTCAAAAGCACTCATGCAAACAGTATAAAACTCATGAATTTAAGTTAGATTAAGCATTCTAACCTGTAATAACCTTTTCTTTGAAACACAAAGTCTTACATGGACTTCATCAACAAATTATCTCTGGAATGTAAGACATCATATTACAAATAGCTAAGGCTCATATTTTCTTGAATCCGATCATGCGGTATCAATTTATATTCCCATTTTTTTCCTTCATACTCAGCCGCATGCGCTGAGGCATACTCACACCATTTCTGAGCCGTTTCTGCTTTTATCTGGACTTCCTCATCTTGCATTTGATTACTCGCCTTAGGCTCTAGCAACCAGATTACATCATCATATTCCGCTACAAAATCTGGAACATATTCTCGCACTTCTCCCTTGTAGAGGTAATCCATTTCAAACTGCCCTTTTGCAGGCTTAAACCACTTCTGAGAATCGCGATCTAAAATAATAGCTAACAACCTCTCAGGATTTGAATCGAACTTTTGAGTAGGAAAGAGGCAGTTGGTGAAACCGCCATAAATGACCTTTTTAATATCACTTAGTTTTGCTGGCGCGTTCCGAAAGTTTTCCACCTTTCGGTTGGCTTCTGCGGTGTAAGCGGAGCTTTTTAGCTCCTTAAAGCCTTGCTTTATAATGACCTCATGCTCTACCGATTCATCCTCCCAATAGTGTTCTAGCATTTGAGCGTGGATAAATTTAGCGATGTCTTTTTTGTGGTACTGTAAGATTTTTCTAATATCATCCTCTTCCTTTAAATACCCCTGAAAGTGTGTAACTGTCTGCCTTGCTAGATCATAGAGAAGGTCTGAGGTATCATCATAAGAGATATCATTAAAGTCTACCAGACCGGATACGACGTAATCTTCTAACCTCTTTTCATAATGTCCACCTTGACCAACTCCGATGGTTCTCCCCTTTCCACTTGTAAGGGACTGTTGCCAAAGCTCCTCGGTGACAGGCTGATAATTAAGACTCTCTAGGCTTAATTGAAAGGAGTGGAACCCGCTCCGCACCTCTCCCTTTGGCACGACCATTATTCTAGGGATATCTATGCTTTTCTCTTGCACTAGCTCCGTGACGGTCTTGGTAATCAGAGCAAGATCTGGCGTACTGGTAATCCCCTCCAGCTCTAGTTGCTTTTCTTTTATCGCATATCCCGCTTTGACTTCCTGTAGGAGGTTTGACTGCACCTCTTCTGTAGACAAGTGAGAGGTCGTAGGGACAACGTCGGGTTGGCGACTTATTCTTTGAATCGCTTGTAGTGCGATCTGAGCCACATCCTTTTCCTCGTCTGTCGTAAAGACCACTTGTTCATCCATCCTTGGAACTTCTGTAGATGATGATACGTCTTCTAGAGGAGAGCCAATGAGTTGATCAAGAGTCGATGTAGAAAGAACAGTTTTCGTCTTCGTTTCCATTTTCTCTTCATCTATTACAAGGGCTTTCAGCTGAATTGGAGAATCTTCACTATTTGCTGCATCTATAATTTCTTGAAACTTATCATGTGCCACGATGCTCAAGCGATCTACGGCTTCTACTCCAGTCCGCTTGCCATAAGGTAATCGTAACCCCCTTCCTATAGACTGCTCAATGAGGATTCTCGCATTTGCTGCTCTAAGGGGAACGATGGTGTAAAGGTTGGTGACATCCCACCCTTCCTTGAGCATATTTACATGAATGACAATTTCCGTAGGCTCCTCAGAGTCCTCCACCCTCAGCAGGCGAGAGATCATGAGTTCCTCCGCAGCTCCTGTTTTGCTAGAATCCACTTGAATTACCTTCTCTCTATACCGCCCTTCAAAGAAAGCTTTTGATTGGATCGTATGTAATAGTTGTTCTGCATGAATGATATCTCGTGCAATGATGAGAACAAAGGGCTTCACAATTTTCTTACCCTGTTCGCGCGCGTAGGTCTCCAGCTCAACCTTTGTTTGTTCATGAAGACGAATCCCGTCCTCTAACTTCATTTTCTCTATTTGCTCAGCATCTAACCCCACTGGTGAGAATTCTTTTCTCGTAACCACTGCAGGCTCCTTAACATAACCGTCTTCTATCGCTCGGCCTAAGGGGTAATCATAGATCACATTCCGAAAGGGATGAGGCCTCCCTCCTTTCCCTTCGACAAAGGGCGTTGCTGTAAGCTCTAAGCCCAAAATAGGCTTCAGCTCATTAATTGCTTTCATTCCTGCCTTAGCTCGATAGCGGTGTGACTCATCCATTAATACGACCAGATCCTCTAGAGAAGAAAGGTAGTCGAAATAGCTTTGCCCAATGTATTCGCTTAACTTCCTCATCTTACGCACGTCTTTGCTAGAGCCTATAATCTTTGAAATATTGAAGATATTAACTCGGATGTTATCATCGATCGCTTGGAGTCTATCGGGAGCTGTCGAGTGGGAATTTTGATAGTTCTCTCCCGTAATCAAATAAGGAGGATTCTGAGCAAACGCTCCAATCCCAGCGAAGACATATTTGGGTGTATTCGGAGTAAAGTCTGCAATCAGCTTATTGTAAATCGTCAGATTAGGCGCTAGGATGAAAAAGTTTTGAATGTCATGATTCAGATGCAGGTAGGCAATAAACGCGCCCATTAGGCGGGTCTTTCCTACTCCTGTTGCCAGCGCAAAGCACACGGAAAGAAATTCTCGGTCAAAGTGCTCTATCTGCGGAAACTCCTCTTGAATCCGCGCAAGTGCTTGCCCTAAATCCACTTTTTTCTGTAAGGGCGTAAGCTCTGTAATCCGATGTAGGATCTCTAGAGACTCTCTCTGTGGCTCGCGTAAACTCAGACGCCCAGAGACCGCATTAACATGACGATTCATAAAGTGGCTTAGTCGAAATTCAGTGTTTGTTGCCCTTCTGGAAGGGGAGCAGAAGGTAAGTTCTCTATTTGCAGGGAGTAGTCATCTTTACCCCATTCACAACGGTGCAGAATGGATTGCGGAATCTTCTTGAGGGTTAGGTTCGGATACATGTCTTCTTCTCCCGAAAAGGCCGAACACACAATGAGTAGCGAACGCTCCTCTCCTACTTCCTCGCTTAATTGCTGAAGCTGTTTATGGTTGAGCTTAGTAGTGGTCACATAGAGGAAATCTCTTTCAGTCGAATATCCATGCTGCCAATACACCTTCTCACTTGGAGCATAGGTAAACCCTTCCAGCTTACACATAGCCTCTGCCAACATCGCCGCATCATAGTCCTTAGAGATCACCCAATTGTCCCACTTGTCTTTTTCTAATAAGCTCGGAGCAAGCTTGTAATAACGGAAGCCTCCTCCACCTTGCCAATCTACTGCTTTGGTTATGCCATCTTGATCCTCATTATCAATTATCCTCTTAAACCGTGGAATACAATGTGTATGACAATGCTCTCCAAGCTCAATGCCAATCCACTGTCTTCCCATTTTATGAGCAACTGCGGCGGTAGTTCCCGAGCCTAAAAAGGAATCTAGAACTAAATCTTTAGGGTGGGTAAGGTAGTCAAATATCCTCTTTAGTAAAAACTCAGGCTTTTTACCTTTAGGAAATCTTACGGCACCCTCTTTATGTAAATTATTTGATAACAAGTCCGACCACAGATCTGAAGCAGCTAGTGCCGTAGTCAGTTCTCCGTTGATATGTTGCGTTTTATTGGAGTAAAAGATTAACTGCTCTCCACTCAAAAAGTAATAAGGTGCTTTGCCTTCTCTCTCACTAGTAGTTAATGTCTGCTCTTTTTTTGAAATTCTTAGCTGTTCCCTCGCAACTTCATTAACATCTTTCTCTGCTACTCTTGCAGTCCTTACAACTTTCTTAGAATTATTTAGAACGAACAATTCTAATTTTTTTTCGTAGTTTAATGTATACTTTGCCTTCTGCTCAGCAACTGTCTTGTTTTCACTTTTAGCAAACGCTTCAGATAAAGGAACTAAACTCCAATCATTAAAGCCTTTTTCGTAATTGTCGATAAATTTTGAATACCGCGCATCTCTCGATGTTTTTTGATAAATTTTATTAGGATGCCAATCTTTCTTATTTTTAGCGTAAATAAGTATATAATTAGTTATCGAAACTAATCCTGGATTAATTGCTTTTGGACCTGAAACAGAACTTTGCTTAAAACTCACAGTATTCACTCTATTCGCCCTACCAAAGATTTCATCAGTCAAAACCGTCAAGTAAGCTAATTCATTGTCGTCAATATGAATAACTAAACTCCCGTCTTCAGACAATAATTTATGGAGAATAGTTATCCTATCACGCATGAGGGAAAGCCACACTGAATGCTCTAGTCCATCATCATAATGTTCAAAGGCCTCTCCCGTATTAAAAGGAGGATCAATATAAACACACTTCACCTTCCCCGTATACTCCTGCTCCAGAGCCTTGAGGGCAAGAAGGTTGTCACCAAAGATAAGCTTGTTATCAAAGATATCCTCATCAGATACTCGGTGGGGAGCATGGTAAGATTTCTCAGGATCTTCTAGAAGAATCCGGGGCTCTAACTTCGGACGGTTCTCCTTTCCTACCCAAGTGAGTTCTAGACGTTGTTTTGATTTAGGAGACATGACTTAAGTGTTCTTTTTAAGGTGTAAGGAACAGTTGCGTGATTCTTCACGACTATTAAAGAAAAAGAGTGGCCCTCTCCCATTAATGGCAAGTCTTTGTAAGGCGTAGTCAATGACTTGTTGGCGAATAGGGTCGATAAGGGGTGATACGATTTGCAGGGATTCTGGCTCTGACACTAAGTCCGAGCGCTCAAAGAGGTCTTTATGTCGTTGGAAAAACGCCCAAATAATGACGAAGTGCTCATGCCTCTTGATGGCATTGCTTTGCGAGTCTCCCTCAGCTTGATTATGTAGGAGGCAATCTGCGGCGCGATAAAACCGAATAGCATTTATAAGCTTAAGGCCACTGGTTTGATCATTAAAAATCGAAGTATAACGCTCAGAATCTAATTTTAAATAATCAGAAAAGCTTTTCTTTAGATTATGCCCAGTGTTGGGATCTGTCATACGACATGCTAATGCGAAGACCGCCTCATTGATATCCATATAACGCTCACCTCTTGAAGATGCATAAACATTTTCCATGCGATATTGATATTCTATTCCATACGCAAGGACCTCCTTTCTTAATCGTTCTTGCAAAGGGTCAAGAGCTGAGAACGCCTTACTGTGCACGGTATTTTGATGATTTCTCTTTTTGGTAATGTGGTTAGTAAAGTCGAATTCACCGTCACTTTCGATAATGGTCAACATAACCATCGCTTGAGAAAGGTCGGGAACTGTTGTTTGACTCAGAGATTCCGTGGCACTAGCGATTGTTTGCGCTCCATTGATGACAGAGAGGTGCGAAAGCTCTAATTTGATTTTCGACTGAGGCTCCCCCCTAGGGGTCACCTTTTGCGCGACCATAGTGACTCCATTATTATAATAAAAAAAGAGTTCGGGAGTGTGCTGGAGAGTCGATTGGATACTTTGGTTTACTTTAGAGTTACTCCCAAGAAACGTGCGAATATTTTTATGGAACAAGCTGTCCTGATGCTCTTGATGAAGATCTACTAAAACCTGAAGGGGT
>CAYUKP010000114.1:0-6765 GCA_964445335.1 uncultured Verrucomicrobiales bacterium | reverse complement strand
TCATACCTCTGAGATACTGAATATCTCTCATATAGCAATCTCAAAGATGAGATTTGGGGTTCCTGAAGTAGGGGGAGACGTATCTTTAGGGGGATTTTGTCGTTTTATGTTTTTGCAGTCAAATGATCAGGAAAAATGAGTTCATAAAAAAACAAACTTCTTTTTTTTAAGCCTCCTTCGTGTAATCGGGAACTGTCGTGAAGAAGGTCCCAAATATTGTCAAGTTTACTGCCGTTTTAGTACTGATTTGTGTAGTTAGTATTTTCTTGTTTCGAAACACGAGCACTCTAAAGGAGACTCCTGATCGAGCATTATCGAGTAAGACTGAGAGAGCGGTTGAGGTAGGTGTATCTGAGTTGGTTGAGTTATTCAATTCCCCGAGTGCATCGCCTAAAACGCGATCGAAGCAGGAGATGTTGTTGCTGGAGCAGTCTGCGGTCATGGAAGAGGTCTATCATGAGTTTGGTGAGGGATATCGACGCTCTACATTACTGGATACACCGCTCAAGTACCAGTTTGTCCAGATGGATGTCTATCTAGACAAGGATGGTCAGTATCTCCGTCGAGAACTTTATGCCGCAGACCATGTATTGACCAAGTTCCCTAGCGATCTCACGCTAAAACAGATTTATGACTGGGCCTCTTATCATGGATTAGACATTACGCATAAGTTGCACACGGATGATATCTACCTAGTGAGTAGCTCGGAGGTGGGCTTGTTTAAGACGGAGGAGCTCATGGATGCTTTTCAAGTATCTTTCCCAGATCAGCAGGGCTTTCACATCGCAGAGAGGGATTATATCTTTACGACTACACAAACTCCAGACGATACCCAATATGGGCAACTTTGGGGGCTAAATAACACGGGGCAATCAGGAGGGGTAGTAGATGCTGATATTGATGCTCCAGAGGCGTGGCAGGTTACGACGGGGTCAGATGCGGTTCTTGTGGGTGTTATTGATACAGGGGTTGATGCTAACCATGGTGACTTGTCGGCCAATATGTGGACGAATCCAGGAGAAATTCCCGGTAACGGTGTCGATGATGATAGTAATGGCTTTATTGATGATGTTTATGGATGGAACTTTTCTAACAATGTGCCTGGAGGGAGTGATACCCAAGGGCACGGAACGCACTGTTCAGGTACGATTGGAGCAGCGGGTAACAATGGACTAGGTGTAGTGGGAGTCGCATGGAACGTTTCTATATTAGATGCTCAGTTTTTGGGTACCTTTGGGGGCTTTACTTCAGATGCGATTGATGCGGTGAACTATACGACCTCGATAGGCGTGGACTTGACCTCTAATTCTTGGGGAGGAGGAGGTTATTCAGCTTTGTTGTTTCAGGCGATTGAAGATGCTGGAGCTCAGGATATTCTCTTTGTCGCCGCTGCCGGTAATGATAGCCTTAATAATGATACATCCTCTAATTATCCTAGTAATTATGAGGCGGATAACATCATCGCAGTTGCGTCATTAGATCGTTATGATAACTTATCTAGCTTTTCGAATTATGGTGCTACTACGGTCGACTTAGGAGCTCCAGGTAGTGCTATTCTCAGTACGACCCCTGGTAATTCATATGACACATACAGTGGTACCTCCATGGCGACTCCACATGTGTCGGGAGTGGTTGCATTGATCAAATCTCTCGCTCCTAGCCTAGATTACCCTAGTCTCAAAGAGATCTTATTGGATGCTACAGTTCCTATTCCTGCATTAGCTTCTAAGACTGTTTCTGGGGGGCGCTTAAATGCTTACAATGCGTTGATGCCCGTTGCAGGAGCTAGGATCACAGTAGATTCCATCCAAACAGAATTTACTACTGGTAATGGGGATGACTATTTGAATCCTGGAGAGACTGGGGAGTTTGTCATTACCTTCCAGAACATAGGAACCGAGCCTGCTGAGGGTGGAGAAGCGGTCGTGGCTGTTCCTGCGGACTTCACAGATCTGGATCTTTCCTTTACTGAGATTAATATTGGAGACTTAGCCATCGGAGAACGTTCTGGGCAATACAGCGTTGCTTTTACTGTAGCTGCGGATGCGAGCACTCCGCAATCAGCAGATCTAAGCATCGTTACGACGAACCTCAGTAATAACGAAGTTGAGTATCTGCATCCTATATCGATCTATAATGCTACGACCATTTCTGGTAACGTGTATGACCTTGAAGATAGTACCCCAGTTGCGGGAGCTCTTGTCTCTGCCCGAGGAACGATCTCTACTTCTACCAATACCGATAGTCAGGGTAATTACATGTTATCTGTGGTAGACGGCACATATGATTTAGCGGTTAATGCTAACGGATATCTAGAGTCTACTCATACGGGGGTTACAGTGCCTCCTGCGGCGACCGGGATTGATATAGGTCTAGGGGTACCTCAGCTATCGGTGACTCCCGCTAGTATTAGCCACACCTTAAATGCCGGCACGACCACTACAGAGTATTTAACCTTAGAAAACACGGGTACGGTAGATTTATCCTGGTCGCTCGTGTTAAACCGTAATGCGCAGCAGGGCCTAGGAATGCTCAAGTCGAAAACGATGATGGTATCGCATAATGAAGGCTATACACAGAAGCACTCGATTGTGGTCCCACAATCAGCAGTTCCTGATGTGCAGGGTGCGAATATAGGGGTGATCTCTACTAGTAGTAGCCTACTGATCTCGGATCTTATCGCAGGGGGGGCAGAGATTCACTACCTATCATTTCCACTCGATACAGAGCTTGTGGAGGCCATGAATGTTATTGTGGTTGATGACTCAGTTGCATCAGCTAATCAGGATGATATTTCCCTTCTTAGAGATTGGGTAATCTCTGGTAATGCATTGTTCCTGACGGGGGACTCCTTTATCGGTAATAATAACGCACTTTTATCTGAATCGGGGATTACGGTGTATAGCCAAGAGGACTATCTATATGAAACAATCGTGGACATAGTGCCCCATGAGATTACAACAGGGATCACCTCTGTGGTGCTATCGTATTACGGAACGTATTGTTCTGTAGAGTCGCCTGCACAGGAGTTGATGAGAAATGCTTCGGGTCAGGTTCTCATGGCATCTTCCAAGTTAGGTGCGGGTGATGTGATTTATCTCGCTAATGAGACAAATTCTTCGGCAGGAGGGGACGGAAGGTCTCTCGTTAACCAAGCTGTAGAGTATGTGACGAAAAACCTACAATGGCTGAAGACGAGTATTAGCTCAGGGGTGGTTGCTCCAGGACAGCAGATGGATATAGAAGTCATATTGGATGCTGTTCATTTAAATGCGGGTGATACTTATGGCTCTATCATCCTGAATAGTAATGCGCTTATTGACGGACAGGTTGAAGTTCCGGTTGTGCTGACTGTGATTGGCGCCCCTGCGATTGATTCAGATATTACGGCCGTTGACTTTGGATCTGTATACAATGGAGGAACTTACTTACAGCCGCTATTGGTAAGGAATACCGGTACAGATCAATTGGTGATTTCTGATATTAATACAAGTAGTGCGGACTTTGGGCTTCATACAGCACTGCCTATTTCTATTGAGCCTGGTGAGCAAAAGCAGATCTTTTTAACGTTTAGCCCGAGTGCCTTAGGCCTGAAGAATGGCGTTATTGATTTAATCAATAATAGTCCTATACAGTCATCTTATTCGATAGATGTATCCGGCTCTGCGCTCGATGCTCCGGAGGTAGATCTTAACCCTACAGAGCTAGAACTGTCCGTTCCTTATGGGGGCACCTTGTCTGACAACTTTACTCTCTCGAATAATGGAGGGGATGATTTGATTTGGTCGCTTAATATTACTTCTGCTGAAAATACCAATACGCCATTCGCTAGTCTCGAGGGAGTGTTGACAGTGATGAATGAGCACGTGGAGCAAGTCACAAGCTTAATTCCTAATAGGTTTGATTTCTCAGATGGTGTGACGGGCAATAATATTTTCGATGGAGGGTCAGATATGTACGATGGAGGTAATAAGCTTTCCACGGATTTACAGAGTACTTATGTTGAGTACTCAGATGATTTAATACGTGGTAACCTGTCCTTCGGTACAATAGGGCAGTATTTTACGAAGAAGTATGATGGCCTCTTCGTATGCGCGGTAGACCTCGATGGGGTCTCTGAGTTTGCGATTTCTGGTGACTTGGGAGCTGATGGTTGGGGCAGTGCCGACTCGACGATGTTAACAGCGTCTCTAGCTGGGATGTCGTATAATGGTTATGTGAAGAGAGTTCATGGAACCAGTGACCCTTCTGTGAACCATTTGATTATTGTACCTACGCGTGAAGGGATTACGCAGGAGGTGGCGACGAGTACAAACTCTGATGGACATACTTTAAGTGGTTTAGAGACGACTAGTCGTTTGTATTACCTTTTATTCGCTTCAACGACAGGCGGGTATATTGATGATGAGACGATGCAAACGATCATGGAGGAGTTTATCGCACTAACCCATGAGCCTGTCGAGTGGATTACGGCTAGCCCTACGAGTGGGTCGCTAGAGCCAGATCAGACCATTGATATCGATTACTCCATTGATACGACAGATTTAGCTGCGGGTACGTATGAGGCTAGGGGACTGTTGAATTCTAATGACCCTGCTAGTGGTACCTTAACTGTCCCTATTACATTAGAGGTTACCTCTAGGCCTATTCTTCAAGTGGAGTCGGGCGCTCTTGACTTTGGGTATGTTGGTAATGGTACTTCTGTTCCACGTTACTTGCCCGTCACTAATGGAGGTGATATCGACCTCGTATTGAGTGATATACAGTTTGTGAACTCCTTGTTTGCGACCACGGTGTCTCCGCCTGTTTCCATTCCTGCAGGTGAGACTTATGATCTACCTGTGATCTTTACGCCTGATGAATTGGGCGTTGAGACCGGAGTGATGACACTGGTCAGTAATGACCAAACTGTTCCAAGCTTAGAGATTACCATGACAGGGGAATCGGTAGACTATGTCGGTTTGTCCGCAGATCCTAGTAGTATTAGCGAGGCACTAGAGTCAGGAGAATCTACATCTGTTCAACTGGATATATCGAGTTCTTATGGAACAGATCTTAATTATTATGCATACGTTCGCTCCAACCGTACAGCACTTGATGTAGACTTGACAGGTATCAAGTTTGGCGTGGTGGCAGCATATAGTTCTACAAATGTTGATTTAGTCGACGTTCTGCAGGACGCGGGAGGGACGGTAGACCAGATTGGCCAATCGGCTATGACTTCTGATTGGTTGGCAGCACAAGATATTGTCATTCTGTATGATACGAACCCTGTAAATAGGGACGTATTGAAGGAGTGGCTTGAACATGGAGGTTCCCTCTTCATGTCAGGTGACTATCATAGTCTGGAAACCCAACAAGATTTATCAGAGAGTTTTTCGATGTCGGTGGCGTCAGTCTACAATTCCTACACACCGGTAACATGGGACCCTACAGGTTCTCATCTTATCGTGGAAGGTGTAGAGACTCTAGAGTTAGGCTTTCGTTCTGGTTATACATGCCATTATACAGCGCTTAACGATACTGCTCAGCCATTATTTATAGACTCATCCAATAGAGTGAAAGCGATCGCTTCTACTTACCGCGATTCGAAGTTAGTTGCTGTTGGAGATACGGTGGGAGGAAGCGCTTTTCTTGCATATGAGAATAACTTTGCCTTTTTGAGTCGAGCGCTCTCTTGGTTATTAAACGGTCATAGAGATTGGGTAAGTCCTGCAGAGAAAGAAGCGACTATTCTGGCGGGGCAAACACTCGCTAATACTGTTGTGTTTAACGCGAGCGGGAAGCCTGTAGGTAATTATCATGCAGAATTGGTGATTGTAAACAGTGAGACTGACTCTGAGGAATTAGTAATACCTGTTTCTCTCTCTGTTTCAGGAGATCCGAAAATTTGGGTGGAATCTAGTAATGTTCTGTTTAGTAAAACTGTTGTTGGTCAGTCTAGTGTTGAAGAGTTCGAGATTGTCAATATAGGTGCTGACACTTTAATCATAGACGATATTACGACTAATGACTCTAGTGTCGTTGTAAATACAGGTTATACCGAAACCTTAGAGGCCGGAGAATCGACAATCATTCAATTGACGTATTCACCTACTAGCACCACTATCCTAGACGCGTTGGTGAGGATTGAGAGCAATGACCCAACAACGAGTCTATACGAAATTGGAGTTCAAGGTAAGTCTATTGCGGCTCCTATTTTAGATGTGCCATCATCGATTATTCTTACAGCGACCGGAGTAGTCCCGCTCAATTACGCATTAGAAATTGGTAATACTGGTGGTAGTGACCTTACTTGGAGCATAAAGATTCCTGAGGACCCACGTAAGAATTCCTTGGAGGAGAATATACTGAACCTGGATGAAGGTATTAACCAGGTTGTAGATCTTATTCCGGAAATTTATCATTTTACTGGTGGGGATTCATCGTATTCAAGTTTGATTTCAGATGGTGGTATTGGTATGTTTAGAAGTGGGAATCAATTTACGACGAATTTTAGTTCTTATATTTATTATACTGAGGGAGTTGTTAATCGAAAGACTAACAGGTTTGGCGTTAATGGAGCTTATGTAACAAAGAAATATCCTGGCTTATTTGTCTTGGCTGCAGACTTGGACCAGGTAGAGCAATTTGGCATTGAAGGAGGTATAGGTGGCGGTGTTCTTGGGAGTGTAGAGGTTCATGAATTTACATATTATTTTGATGGGTCCACATACAAAATATTCACTAAGCAGGTGTATGGGAAAGAGACTCCATCGGTTAACC
>CAYUKP010000113.1:0-6896 GCA_964445335.1 uncultured Verrucomicrobiales bacterium | reverse complement strand
TCTGAAATGGTGTGTACTTTGTCTTCAGTGAAAACTAGTCCCTTACTCCCGATCGACAGCAACCTGACGGCCCAGTTAAGAAAAAAGGCAATCCGGGCCAATGAGAGAATCGATAAAGCTGCACCTGTTTTTGCGTTAATTGTTGTCATCGTCTTATTAGAAAGAATGTATTCACTACGAGATTACGCTCGCTTCGCGTTAATTATAAAGTTTGTCCCGATCAAACACCCACCAATCATACTGGCAAACCAGACAAAATCTTGTAGGCGAAAGTTTCCTGTATTTAGTGATCTAAAGTGATCCCACACGCCAGTAGCGGAAAAGACCTCACTGACACCATCCCCCCAAACTTGCTGAATCCAACGTGAGACCTGATCAAACCCGACGAGGAAGAGCGCAAAGCAGACAAAGGACGAGACAACCAAGGTTATAACCTGATCCTTAGAAAAAGCTGAGATTAAAGTAGTCACCGCCAGAAAACTCAAACAGACAAGAAAGCTCCCAATGTATCCCGAAAAAATCACAACATTATCAGGATCTCCAAGGTAATTCGTCGTAATCCAAATCGGAAACGTCAACCCTAAAGCGATGAGCCAAACCGTAGAAGCAGCCAAATACTTGCCTAGAATGGTTGACCAGTTACTAATTGGGTATGTTCCTAGAAGCTCAATTGTATTAGAGCGATGCTCCTCAGACCACATCCGCATTCCAACAATAGGCACTAATATAACATACACTAAAGGGTGCCAATAAAAGAAGGTATACTGTAAACTCGCATCTCCAACTCTCATAAATTGCGCAACCGCAAATGTCATCGTCATGACAAAAACCAAAAAGATGAAAATTGCGATGTAAGCCGTCAACTGGCTAAAGTAACTTTTCATCTCCCTCTTATAAATTGTTTTAATATGATTCATTTATAATGTCTTTCAGGTTAATTATTCAGCAGTATCTGAGGTCGTAACTTTTCTAAAGAGCGTCTGTAGCGAATCATCACCTGACTTCTCTCGTAGTTCCTGAGGCGTGCCATCCTCCACAATTTCTCCTTGGTTCACGATCACTGCACGAGAACACGCAGCATCCACCTCTTCTAAAATATGAGTAGAGAAGAGTATCGCCTTCGTTTCTCCTAGCCTTTTGATCAATTCACGGACTTCATACTTTTGATTTGGATCAAGTCCATCTGTTGGTTCATCAAGAATTAAAACCTCTGGGTCATGCAGTAAGGACTGCGCCAAACAGGTTCGATGACGAAACCCCTTAGACAAGGTATCTATACTCTGATGCGCTACTTTCTGAAGGAAACATGTCTCTAAAGAGCGCTCCACAGCATCTACCTTAGAAGACCCTGCTAAACCCCGAATTTCTGCCGAAAACTCTAAAAAACCTCTCACTGTCATTTCCTCATAGAGTGGCGCAGATTCAGGTAAGTACCCAATCTTAGTCTTCGCCTCAATTGGATTCTTCTGCATATCAATGCCACAAATTTCAATAGAACCAGTCGTAGGTGGAAAATATCCTGTCACCATTCGCATTGTAGTCGACTTACCCGCTCCGTTCGGCCCGAGAAACCCTAATACTTCACCTTTCTTAACCGTAAAAGAAAGGCCATTTACCGCCAACTTATTGCCAAACCTTTTGCAAAGATTTCTTACTTCTATCATTTTTTTATATAATATTTTAGGAGAACTTTGTATGAATATATTTAGATAAGAAGAACTAAATATAAAAAATATTTAGAGAAGAAAATGACCTCATGACAAGGAAAAATTCCCCCTTACACATAGACTTCTTCCCTTTCAATTTGAAAATTTGTTTCTATTGTTTTCTTTTTGTTTGTGGTTTTTTTCGACAGTTTTTTCTCGACAATTGCACTTTTATTTAAAAAATTAATCATGCTTCCTAGAGAACGACAGATTGAGATAGTTAGAATTGTAAACCGTAAGGGAACTGTAAAGACTACTGAATTAGCAGAACAGCTTCACTGCACAGAAGAAACCATTCGCAGGGATTTAGACTTCTTAGAGAAAGAAAAGAAAGTCGTTCGTTCCCATGGCGGAGCGATGAGCATCCAAGATACATACGAAGAACTTCAACACCATAAGCGTGAAAGCCGAGAAGTCGCTGAGAAGAAGATGATTGGATATGTAGCAGCCTCTTACATCAAAGAAGGAGAAACGATCTTCATTGATGAGAGCTCGACCGCTCTCGCGATGATCGAGTATCTGCCTTTAGATATTAAGTTTAATCTCTTCACAAACTCTCTCTTAGTGGCTAAGCGTGTAACCTCTAAGAAAAATATTAATCTTTACCTTCTTGGGGGCGCTTATGACGAAACATGTTTCTCCTTTGGTGGATACCTCGCAGAGGAAAGCATGAAACAAGTCTCTGTTGATCGTTTCTTCTTTTCATGCAAAGGTTTAGATCAATACTTCGGAGCAAGTGAGGTGAATGAAGAGCGTGCTCGATTGAAAAAAAGCCTCTTAAAGTCTGCAAGCTGGAAATGTGCTCTAGCTGACCATACAAAACTTGGACTTAAAGCACGATTCTCATTCATGCTCCCTCAACAAATCGACCTTGTTATCACAGACGAAGGAGCATGCGCCGAGTCTATCTCATCCTTTAATAAGGCTGGGGTAAAGGTCGACATCAAATCATAACCCCCCTATAAAGCACCTCTTTACTAAAGATAAGAGGTGTAGCGCCTTACACGTCAACTTTTTTAAATTTCTCCCTCACCTGACGGAGAAATTTTCATTGCTACTTCATACGAGCTTAACTGGCCAGCCAATGCTGGAGTCAAAGCTGCTGTAACGATAACATTGGCTCCTTCATAATCCAAATCTAATACTTTGGCTTCACTGTGCAACAACGACACCAAATTACCCTTGGACTGTGGTATAGAATATGTATGGACTTGGATACGCTCCATAAGGAGTTCCGTACATTTTGCCTCTAAATGCTCCAACCCTTGCCCTGAAACCGCTGAAATTAAAACAGGGTTTGGCAACTGAGCCATTAGAGTTGTCAAAAGCGCCTCATCTTCAACCAGATCCGCTTTATTTAATACCGTAATCATAGGTTTACCTTCTGCTCCTAACTCTTTGAGAACCTCCATAGTGGTTTGATAAAAAGTCAAAGCCTGAGGATTACTCACATCCAACACGTGTAAGAGAAAGTCTGCTAAAACCGACTCCTCTAAAGTTGCCTTAAATGCCTCCACTAAACGTGTCGGTAGATTCCTTACAAACCCTACAGTATCAGTCACAAGCAGTGGTTGTCCATCAGGCAGCTCAATCTTACGAGTCGTTGTATCTAACGTCGCAAAAAGCATATCAGCTACGAGCACTTCAGCTCCTGACAAGCGATTGAGCAAAGTCGACTTTCCTGCATTTGTATACCCAACCACTGCAGCGTGAGGAACTTGATACTTTTCACGGTCTTTACGACGAGTTTGTCGTTGTTTGCGCACCACAGCAAGATCTTCTTTGATCCTACTAATCCGCGTACGCGCCAGACGACGATCAATCTCAATCTGCTTCTCACCCATCCCTCTAGAAGCGGCGCCACCACCAACTCCGCCACCACCTTCGCGGTCTAGGTGCCCCCACATCTTAGCCATACGAGGCAGAGCATATTGCATCCGTGCTAGCTCGACTTGTAATTGAGCCTCCTTAGTCTGAGCTCTTCCTGCAAAGATATCGAGAATAACTTCTTCACGATCAATCACGGTCAATCCAGTTATCCCCTCCCACGCGCGTTGCTGCATAGGCGCTAGCATATTATCAAAGATCACGACATCACATTCCAAAGCCTTCGCATAACTCCCAATTTCATCAGCCTTACCTGTGCCGCAAATAAACTTCTTATTCTCACTCCTTGCGTAGACCAACATCGACTCCTCCACTCCTATACCCAGAGTAGTCACGAGCTCTTTTAATTCTTCTAGCAAGGCCGAATCTTCTGCCTCATTTCTACGATTGAGAGAGATTCTGACCAAGAGAGCCTTCTCAACCATTTCTGGTTTTTCTTTTACATCAAACATGTTTCTTCTAAAGGTGTTTCATTAAGGCAACAGACTCGCGACCACTAGCCTGGAGCTTCTCTTGCCTTTGTTTTGGCAGACAATTTACGGGAACTTGTTGGTAGCGCAACTGCTCAGTAAAGAAGCTACTTGCCTCTGTAGATAATGCAAAGATAACCTTATACCCTAATTCTTTTGCACGCCTTTCCGCAAAGAGAACCAACTCCTGCCCATAGCCCAATCCCTTATGACTCCCCTTCACAAAGAGGCAAGCCAACTCACACATCCCCTCTTGATAATCATGTAAAGCAACCGATCCAACGACATTTTCATCAAAGGTCATCACATAATAATCTGTTAATTTACGCTCAATTTCCTCATATGTTCGCCGCAAAAGACGATGTGAACGTACTGGCCGACCGATAATGGCAAGAAGCTCAGGAATCCCTTCTACAGCTAGAGGGCGTATATCCTTATAGGAATCATTATAGATCATCACTCCCACACCTTCATTAGAGAACAGCTCTAAGCTCAAGCATCCAGGCATCGTTCCATCCAAAAGGTGCACGCGATGCACCCCAGACTCTACAACTCCTAGTAAAACCTGCTCCACAATACTAGCACCAATTAACGGAAGAGCCGCACGGGCATCTGCTTCATGCAAGGCGCCCTTCCAATGGGGAGATAAACTCGCCTGACTACCAATGTAGATCACCTTATGGAATCGTCCGCCTTGCTCTTGCAGCACATTAATCTCTGATACCAAGTTTGACAACTCCACTCCTGACACCAAGGCTGCCTGCCCTCTCGCCATGACTTCTAAACTTTGGGTAAAGGTTGCCTCAGACAGCTTTAGTTCAACTTCTGCAACCCAGTCCAACAGCCGATCCTGCTCCCTTCCCGTATAAACAAGCATAATCTTGACCCCGATACGTTGCAAAGAAATCAAGTCTAAAAGAAGCTCAGCCAAAATCTGCTCGTGCATCACTAAGGCTTCATCGATAATAAGAATGAAGGTCTTGCCTGAAAACAGCGGAACATACTGCAATATCTCCCGCACTTCACCTTGTGTGAGAGTTGAACCATGATACGAGAGGCGAGTAGTCATCGAAATGTTTTAATTAAACTAAGAGAGTTTGAAGCCCTTGGCCACCCTATCGTAAGCCAATCTATAGAGCGTAAAACCTAACATAAAAAAGCCTCCCCCCCAACCTAAGAGATGACCAAACCTTTGATAAAAAGTCGTCACAGGAAACTTTGGCAAAAGAACCCGCCCAAACAAGTGCCCCTTACACTCTACTCCTCCTGTCGAATCTTGCAAAATCTGTTTAGCTCCTGTTTCAGGGTGTCGAATCCCGCCCTTTATATCCACTACCCCGGAAACCCCCGTATTCGCAGCCCGGGCAAGAGGGCGTCGATATTCAATCGCACGAAACCGCGCGTTTTGGAAATGTTTCACCGCGCAAGACGTTCCTGCAAACCATCCATCATTGGTCACATTTACAATCATCTGAGGCTCTTCTCTTACATATTTCCGTACCAGCGAGGACACGGAGTCCTCATAACAAACTGTAGGAATAATAGAGCAAAACTGCTCTTCTACATTCGACAAATACGGCTCAAAGGTTTCTGCTGGGGTAAAGGATCCTCCAAAAGTTTGCCCAGACGAATACTTATAAGCCTTTTGAAAAAGCTTAAAGTTCTCTAAGGGCATGTATTCGCCAAATGGCATCAAATGGTTCTTGGGGCGCTTTTCATAACTATGCGCTCCCTTAGAAAAAAACGCTATCGCATTGTAAAATGGCCCTTCAGGATTCAATTCATACGACTTATCAGCCAACTCACGGAGAGGAAACTCATTACACCCTGTAATAAAAAGATACTCCCCTAATGAACGCACCTTAGAATCAAAATACCCCACATTATTTTGCTCCTCATACAATGCCCCGTCTGGCTTAACCCAAATTGGCTCTGGCAGAGAGCTTTCAGGCCACATAACAATATCAGGCGATGGATACTTGCTAAAGGCAGTAGTCATTTCCTCAGCAAACCCTTGATAAATCTCCTCTGACTTATCCGCATCCCAATTGTATGAGAGAGGGATATTCTGTTGAACCAATAAAATATCCAATGGCTTAGTTTCTAAAGCATCCAAAGACGCCAACCTCCACTTTCCATAACCATAAGCTCCACCCAAAATCAACACTGCGGGAATAACCTCCCAAGGGACTCTCGACATAAAGACCCCCAACCGCCCCTTAAAGGAGTGAAGGGTCTGTATAACTAGCGCTCCTGTAAATACAGGAAACCATGAGAGCCCACAAACTCCTAAAACATCTGCTACTTGAGCAAAGGAAGTATCAACCAAAGGCACTCCCAAACCATCCCAACCGAAACTAACCCGAGACAACCCTCGAACCCATTCGAGACCACTCCACATCACCCCATGCATTACAGCATACAGAAAAATACGACATTCGAGAAACTCCCTCTGGTACCTCATCTGAAACCGCCCGATAGTGGCAGCCCACCCACCATAGAGACCAAAGTAAATCGAAAGATATAACGCCAACCCTGACGAGTTCATCCATCCTCCTTTCTCACTCACAGCCCCTATGAAAGCCACATCACGCACCCAAAATCCTAGTCCGGATAAAAATGCTATCAAAAAACCATCTAAAAAACGCCTCTTTTGCGTTCCTCTACAATCCTTCCTCCAAATAAGTTGCAACAAAAGTGCAGGGAAAACCCAAATTACCCCATAAAAGTTCTGAGGGGCATAGCCTAAAGACAGTGCCAGTCCTAGTAAAAGAGCCAATACATAGCGAATACAATACATACACAGAAATATTCTCAACCATCAATAGAATGC
>CAYUKP010000112.1:0-6958 GCA_964445335.1 uncultured Verrucomicrobiales bacterium | reverse complement strand
TTAAACCCCATGAAACAATGCTCGAAAAAGGCCGCATGCCCCTGAAGGTGTAGTAGACTGTTTAGCTGAGTTTATTCTTCTCCAACGTTACAATACATTCGAGATGCCTTGTCTGGGGGAAGAGGTCTACAGGTTGGATGTCTAATACGTCATAGTTTGCCTCTGCAAAGAACTTGAGGTCGCGAGCCTGTGTGGCAGGATTACATGAAATGTAGACGACACGATGTGGGGCAAACTGAAAGAGTTGGACTAAAAACTCTTCTGTGCATCCTTTGCGGGGAGGGTCGATGAGAACAGTGGTTTCCTCTGAAGGGTAGGAAATACCTTCGAAGATATGCTCAGCAGAAGCGGTGAGAATATGCGCGTTGGTGATGTTGTTATGTTTGGCATTATAACGCGCCCAGTCCGCTCCTGATTCAGAGACTTCAACCATAGAGACTTCGGAGAAGTTTTTGGCTAAAGAGAGTCCAAAGAGGCCCGATCCACAATAAGCATCGATCAGATATTTCGACCCCGCTAGAGCCTTGTCACAGGCGTATTGGACAAACTGAGGAAGGATGAATGGGTTGTTTTGGAAGAAGTCCCCAGCTAAGAAGTGGAAGGTTAGTTCGCCGACCTTTTCTGACATGATGTCGCGAGGGTTTTCAAAGACTTGCTCGCCATTGGTGCGAAAGAGTAAGGTGGCCCCTTTCTTATAGCTTTTGGCGCGGTTGCGAGTGGCTTCACGAACGGGAGGCAACACATCGTTGATTTCATTCATCGCAATGTGGCAGTGCTCAATGTCCAAGACGGCTTGTCTAGAGGTTTTTTTGAGGAAACCAATGTCACCGATTTTCCCGTTTTTGGGTTTTTTGAAGTGAGGGGTTATCTTAGAGCGATAGTTCCACTCCTGAGGTGAGGGGATTGGTTGGTTTACTACTGCTGAAACACCTGCGAGACGCTCTAGGAGCTCGGAGACATGACGTCGTTTCCATTGGAGTTGTTCCTCATAGGAAAGGTGTTGGTATTGGCATCCTCCACATTCTGAGAAATATGGGCAGCGCGCCTCAATCCTGGCAGGCGAAGGGGTGACAATCTGAATGAGATCACCATGGGAACAGTTTTGCTCGTTTTTCCAAATCTTTGTCAGAATGGTTTCGCCTGGGAGTGCAAAGGGAATAAACACGACCCACTCTGTCTGTTCGCCTTCATCTGTCGTAACAGGGATACGGCCTACGCCATCACCAAGGTTGCTAAGTGAATCGATCTTGAGTTCGACTTCCTCGTGATAGTCAAAGGGAAAGGCATTAAATGGTTTTTTGGTGCGAGGCATAGAAAAGTACAGTTTAGGAGTTAGTATAGGGTTTTGGCAATTGTGACACTACGCATAGGAGACGCCTGAGTTCGAGGAATTTGCTTAGTGAAATATGTTTTGGAATAATCGGATGATCTGGGGAGATTTGTGATGGTCTGAGGGATACGAAACTTTAGGGAAGATTCTTTCGCATTCTTTTTATTTTCTATGAGAGATATACGTGAGGTTTTTTCTTTGAGCACTGCTGGTCGTCTGCCTTTGTGGGGGAGCTGTTTTTGTTGAGACTTGTGGCTACAAGAAAGGGAAAAAATAGACACGCTTATGAGGAAAATGTGTAAAGGCATATTATTCGAAAGACTGGAGGAAGTGGAAGTCTCTGGGGGCGCTGTATTGCTTGAGGACAGAATCCGGGGAGAGCCAATAAGGAGAATGCCTTGAAGAGTTCTCTACGCACTCTAATAGATTAGTAAACCTTTCGAGGTATGATTCGGGGGTATAGTAGGAGAGGTCGACACTCGTATGAGAGGTTTGTTGAAGCTCGTCTGCAAACCATTGTTTGGCAGGGAGGGTATGGCCGTTTAGATTTTTAATAAGCACTCTTTGCTGATGAGATGGGTCTTGTAATTTATAGAGGATCTTGACCTGCATGTATTCAGGAAGATTACCAAAATCACAATGGCCGTCGAAGATTAGGGATTCGATATGTTTTTCTAATGACCCATTAAGAGGTGGCAGTCCATAAGGTATGCGTGTGGAGTCTAAACCTATGGAGAGGCTCTCCTTTAGATCTTCTCGGTTGATCCATTCTTGAGGGATGAGTAGAGAAGTGTAAAGGGATGACGACGTTTTACTGGTGCTTTTGAATTGGCTGGTGATCTCTGGGAGGTCTCTGCCAATGAGTGGGATCTTATGGAAATTAGATTCGATAAAGGTGAGCCCAAAGCCCTCTGCAATAGAGGTGGTAAGGCAGTGGGTAGCGGATGCGAGCCAATCAGTGAAGCTTGCATCAGGACACGCCTCGACACATCCAAAAACGACCGGGAGTCGCATTTCCTGAGCTAAGGTTTCCCAAAGAGTGTAGTAAGGACGCCACTGTTTTTCTGTGGGCTCTAAGGTTAATGCAAAGGTGGTATTGGGTGGAGCTAGAAGAGACCATAGGAGTAACTCGCCAAGGTTTTTGCGTCGAATGCCTCTGACGGGATATAGGATCAGGGGGGCAGAGAGAGGGGTGCGATGAATTTTTGTAGGAGAGACGCAACTTTCTAATAAATGGGATTGATGGGCTTCTAAGCCGGCGTTTCTAAACCTTGCGAGGTCTCGCGGGTTAATGAAGGCATAATGGATGTTCTCCGCAAGAGGATACAGCTTTTGTGGGTCTGGAATGTTTTGATAATTTTTAGGTCTCCCGTCCTCAGCAAGGTCGTGGCATTGTAATAAGAGTGCCCTTCTGTCTCTGGCAAGAAAGGACACAAAGATCGACATCAAGGCGCTTTTTCCTAGAGTGGGATTGTGGATGAGCCAGATGGGATCTTGTTCTCCGAAATGAAGGTATGCTTGGGTTAAGCAATCTTTATAGAGATTGAAGGAGTCCCGATATCGGGTGGTCGATCCTGTCAGATACTTAAGGTTGGGGAGAATGACATACGGAGTGTCACATACGACTTCAGGTTCTTCGGAGCAGAGGATGAGGCACTCACGATTGGCTTGCTTGAGAGCCTCTATTTGTGATTGGATTACGGATGAAACCCCGCCTGCCCTTAAATGATAATGAATTATGATAACTGGAGACATCTTTTAATGGGGGGCAACTATTTGTTCGTCTTCTGCGGGATCTGAGAAGCGTAGAACCAGTGCGGACATGGGATTGTAGTAATTGTCGGTCCACGCCTGAGAGAGGGGGGGAGGTTTGTTTTCAAGGTCTGCAATGGCTGTAAAGGTGAGAGGTTTCTTTAGTTCAGCATTTTGTGTCATGAGAATCCAGTGAGAAACGTGGTCGTGATGAATGTGGACCCTCATATTTAGGATTTCAGCTTGTAGTAAGATTTGAGGTTCTAGGTCAAAGTATCGATTGGAAATATGAAAGGCTAAGATTCCCGAAGGGTCTAAATGTTGAGCATAGAGGGCAAATGACTCCTTGGTAATCAAGTGGTAGGGAATGGAGTCTCCGGAAAAGGCATCTAACATCATAAGGTCGTATCCTTTTGACTTCTCCTTGAGTTCAGATTGCAATGAAACTCTGGCATCTCCTAAGGTTATCTTATGAGGGGATTGTGAGTTTGTAATGTTTTGAAAGTGAGCCCCCTGTAGTCCTGAATAATGAACCATAATAGGGTCGATTTCGTAATATGTGACATGGTCTTGCGGTCGAGTGTAGACGCTTGCGAGTCCTGCACCTAAACCAATTATCCCGATTTTGACCCCTTCAGGGTGGAGGTCTTTTTGTAAGGTGAGAGCCTTTCCAAAACCACTGTTGATGCCATAATATGAGAAAGTGTCATCATTTGATCCATCAGTCTTACTGATCCCGTGAATTGTTTTGCAATGTAGTAAAACCTTTAAGCTGTTTTTTAAATCAAGGCAGACTTTTGATACTCCATAGAAGTTACGCTGGGATTCCAAGGTTACGAGGTTTCCTTTGATAGGTATAAAGAAGGAAAAAATGAGGCAAGAGGGAATAAATACTGTGCAAAAACTCCGGATCTTTTCGGCTAGATCACGAGCAGGGATGTTTTTAAGTAGCAGAAATGCTAACAAGAAGATGTAGAGCACTTCGTATGTGTGAGTCGTAAATTGGTGCCCGATCGTGCGAGGCAAAGCGATGAGGAAAACTGCACTTAAAGTGAGGGCAAGGAGAGGTTGCCTGGTCATAATAGAAGACAAAGAAATCTTCCGAGGCCAATGTTTTTGGCGTGACCCTACGATTAAGCCAAAGCCTAATAAAAGGCTGAGAGGGTATTCGTAAATGTCATTGAATACGAGAGGGCATACAATAGATACGCAAAGCGCTGATACAACCCCTCCAATGGAGATCCATAAATAAAAGAGCGTGAGGTGTTCTGCTACAGGACGCTGGTCATATAAAGTACGGTGGCACAAAGTTGTAACGAAAAATAGAATCATCAAAAGGGGAGCAATGTCGAAAATACTTCCTCCTGAGCCAATAAATATCATCGGCATAAATAACGCACTCCCAAGAAGGCATAGCTTGTCAGGAATAGGTTTGGACTGGAAGGCGAGGACAAATGAAATGAGAAAGATTGCTAGAGGGGTGACCCAGAACAGTGAATTACAGCCAATTTCTGAGGTGATTTTATTAGTTGTGGCGAGTAAAGCACATCCTGTGCTGAAGCTAAGAAGGAACCAATGCGCGACGGCTTTCTTGGATGGGGAGGGCTTGTTATGTGCTTTACGGGCGGATGAGGTTTGGGCTGAGAGGTCGGCGCTTTTCTTGCTTTTGTAATAATTGTAACAAATCAGAACCGTAAAGAGAGTCAAAGTGATAGACCAAACCCTTGCTTGTGAGGTGAGTCCTATGAGGGGTTCAAATATTAAGGGGTAGGTTAATAATCCAGCGAGGGAGCCTATGTTGGAGTAAGAATACAGGAAATAAGGAGATTTGTCAGGGTTTTGTGCTCGATACCATGATTGAAGAATATTGGTCGACATGGATAGAATTAGGAAGGGTAATCCGGTAGACTGTAGAATAGAGAGCGCAATTCCTACAGCTTGGGAGTCTGGTGTCGCGTTGCCGGGAGGTAGTAAAGGGACGCTCCAAGCATTGTTTTGGATAAAGAGGCTTAGACAAGAAATGATGAGGCCGGAGATATACCAATGTATTTGCCGTTGAGGAGAAAGTTTAGATAAGGCGTGAGCCATGGCATACCCTCCCAAGAGCAATGATTGAAAGACGAGCATGGCGACCATCCACACAGATGCTGATCCGCCAAAGAACGGAAGAAGGTGCTTAGAAATGAGTGGTTGAATCTGAAATAGTAAAAATGAACTTAATAATATACTAAGAGAGAAAAGGTACTGCATTTAGGAAAAATTTATTAAAATATCAGGTTATAAATAACCAGTATTTATTGTAAAATAGGTGGGAAATTGGGTTGTTCCTTTAGAGAACAAAGACTAACACTACCCAAATGATGTTTCCTAAAACAACGGCCTGGCAAAAGAAAATGGACTCAGGCCTAGATGTCATTGTTCATGAAGATCACGCACACCCGGTGGTGAGCCTTATGATATGGGTTGAGACTGGTAGTATGCATGAGCTTCCATCCGTAGGGAGTGGTCTAAGCCATTTTTTGGAGCATATGGTTTTCAAAGGAACCAAAAGCTTTACAGGAGAGGAGCTGGTCAACCGAGTAGATGAATTAGGTGGGTCATGGAATGCTTACACGACCTATGACCGAACGGTCTATTATATTGATGGTCCGGCGGCATCTGCTCAGGAGTTATTAAAGATCTTATTTGAATTGGTCTATTTACCTACTCTACCTGCAGATGAATTTGAGCCTGAGCGTGAGGTGATTCACCGGGAGATAGCGATGGGTAAGGATGACCCCAATAGTGTTTCTTGGGAGTCCTTGATGCAGACTGCTTATCAAAAAGATACGAGGAGGTTTCCAATTATTGGTTATAAGGATCGCTTCGATGCGATTACTCATGAGGAAATGGTCGCATATCATGAGACGCGATATACATTTGATAACTCATTTGTGGTCATTTCAGGAGATGTTGATGCCACTCTCTTACTTAATGATTTAGAGCAATATGCGAAACTGGTCCCTACTCGTCGACTCTTGGAAGTGGCGATGCCGCCAGAGGTGGAATTAAGTGCACCTATTGTCGCAAGTCAGGAGTTTGCGATCTCTTCATGTAAGAATACTCTGATGTGGAATATACCCTCCATGGGGCATGAAGATACAGTGGCCTTAGAGGTGCTCTCTTCTGTGATAGGCGGTGGCAATTCGTCTCCGCTTTATCAAATCCTGCGGGAGAATAAAGGTCTCGCATTAAACATTTATGCATGGACCTGGCATCCGAAAGGTATGGGCGGAATGTTTGCAATTTCTAGTGAGAATATACCAAAGAATTCCGAGGATTTAAACGAGGCGCTGAATCAATTTATACAGGAGATTGACCTTTCAGACATGGAAGCCGCTCTTAAGAGGGCGAAAAAGCAAGCTCAGGTTGCTCAAATTGGCGCGTTAACCACGGTTTCTGGTCGAGCCAAGGATTTGGGGTCGAATTGGTTTGAAGCGCGTAATTTAGATCTTACCAAAATTTATCTGGAGAAGATTAGTGCAATTTCCTTAGAAGATTTGCAACGCGTAGCGGATAAATACTTAAAGTCTACTGAAAGTGTGAGCTTTTCGTTGGTGCCAGAAGGGGGGGCTAAGGAAGGCGCTAAGGTGTCTCAACTACAACAGGCAGGAATCAAGCCGACATTACAGTATTTGTCAAACGGGGTGCCCTTGGTAATAGGGAAGGATAGTAAGCTTCCTACGATGTCCTTTGAATTAGTATATAAAGGTGGAGCTGGTAGCCAATCTGAGGAAACAGAGGGAATAGGGTCTATGCATTCCATTTTGTTAGGTAAGGGGACACAAAGCAAGTCTGCGAGTGAGTTTACCTCCGCCTTAGAAGATTTGGGCGCCT
>CAYUKP010000111.1:2832-6989 GCA_964445335.1 uncultured Verrucomicrobiales bacterium | reverse complement strand
AGACCAAGATTGACAATGTCTACAGGGATTTCAGGATCATAGACTTGCTTCATTGCATGCCAGATTTGATCTTCGAGAGGAGCATTTGCTAACTCCTCCGCTTCTTTCTCCTTGGCCTCCTTCTCCGAAGTGTCGATTCCGAGAGCATCGGCATCTGATGAGGAGATACGAGCCAGACCAAAGGAAGTGGCTACGGTATAAGTACCGCCAAGGGTTTGGGTAATAATAACAGGGGTAGCTGCTGGGAGAACAACGGTATCGCCGGAAGGAATCTGAATGGCGTCTACTTCTCTAGTTAATGTAACTTCTTCGCTCATAATCTGTATAGGTCTGTTAGTTGGTCTCTTCTAAAGAATCAAGAGGGACAATTTTTATTTTTGAAGGAGATGTTTTTTTTGCGTTCATATCACTCAGCAAGGTATTGGATGAAGATGTTTGAGCGCTCTCTGAACTTACAGAAGCTGAGCCTCCATCGAGAGCCTCTCTAAGCGCATCTTGAACCATTTCACCACAATGAATCTTCATGGGGGGGAGGGCCCCTAGTTCTCCAGAAAGATCATCGACCCCCAGTTGACGCGCTTCTTCGACAGTCTTTCCTTTGAGGAGTTCGGTCGCCATGGAAGCAACGGCCAGTGCTGTTTGGCACCCAAAGGCTTGAAAAGAGGCTTTGTCGATGATCTTCTTGCCGTCTTTTTCTTTATACTTGACCCACATTCTCATCATATCACCACAATCAGCAGCTCCTACGGTTCCGACTGAATCGGCATCTGCCATTTCTCCTACATTTTGAGGGTTTTGGATAGCCGCGCGGGCTTTTTCTTCAAAACTGTCCATATTATTACTATGGCACCTCTAAAGAAGATGGACAGATTTATTTCCTCAATTAAGGTAAAGTGGCTTAATGAAGAGAGATAATATTAGAGGAGGTCAGAAAGAAAAAATAATCGGAGCACTCTCTGGCATTATTATACAGTTGTATAGTAGGTTTTTACGTTATCGTATCACAGACCATACGCAAGACTCCATCCATCGTTGTGGAGCCTTTAACGCTCGGATCTTTGTTTTCTGGCATAACCGCATTTTTGCATTAGGGGCTGGAGTCCGGACAATGATTAAGTCCAATGACATCACATGTCTCACGAGTGCGAGTAAAGATGGAGCCCTTATTGAGGCCGTCATGGGTATGCATGGGATTAGCTCCGTACGAGGGTCGAGCTCACGCCGTGGAAAGAAAGCGATGATAGAGATGGCGCGTAAGATTCAAGAAGGTTCTTCGCTCTGTATTACACCTGATGGGCCACGAGGGCCAGTGTACAGTTTAAACCCTGGAGCCATTAGGCTCGCATCAGCGACTCAAGCTTCCATTGTCCCCGTACATGTCGAGTATTCTCGTTACTGGGAGCTAAAGACATGGGATAAGTTTCGGATACCTAAACCATTTTCTAGAGTTGATATTGTCTTCAATAAAGACGTAAAAGTAGAGAAGGAGATGACTTCTGAAGAAGAAAGTACTCTGAGAGAAGAGCTCGAACATTTTTTAATATCCCCTCCAATTATAAACAAATAAGATATGAAAACCATTGATGGAAAAAAAGTAGCAGCCTCTGTATTAAAACAGGTAAAAGATGAGGTAGCCGCCTTAAAGAAACAGGGCGTAACTCCTGGATTGGCTGTCGTAATTGTAGGAGACGATCCTGCATCTAAAGTATATGTCGGATCTAAAGTGAGAAAATGTGAGGAATTAGGTATTTATTCACAAAAAATCGAGTTACCAGCTGATACAAAGGAAGAGGAATTGGTCGCTCTGATTGAGAAGCTGAACGCAGACGATCAAATTAGCGGAATTTTAGTACAATCCCCCCTTCCTGGTGAATTGCGTCAGGTAGAAGATGAAATTGTTGAACGTATCAGCCCCGAAAAAGATGTTGATGGGTTTCACCCAATCAATGTAGCCAAATTAGTCATGGGAGATGACACGGGGTTTGTTCCGTGTACTCCTGCAGGATGCATTGAACTCTTAAAGAGTGAGGGCATCAATCTTTCAGGCAAACGCGCAGTGGTGGTTGGTCGCAGTATGATTGTTGGCAAGCCTCTCGCATCTTTATTACTCAATGAGAGCTGTACAGTTACTATTGCGCACTCTAGAACAAAGGATCTTCCAGCGGTGTGCAGAGAAGCAGATATTCTCTTAGTGGGAGTCGGCGTTCCTGAGCTTGTGACAGCAGAAGCCATCTCGGCGGGAACCACAGTCATTGACGTAGGGATCAACCGAGTAGAAGACCCATCGAAAAAGAAAGGCTACCGATTGGTCGGCGATGTAGAGTATAAAGGCGCATTTGAAAAATGCGAGGCTATCACCCCTGTTCCAGGAGGAGTAGGACCGATGACTATTGCGATGTTGATGCAAAACACCGTAAAGGCTGCTAAATTACTCAATAGGGCCTGAGGAGAGCAAGCTTTGTAAGGTTTCAGGTGTAAGCTTAAGGTTTGCAGAATCTGAGAGAAGGGCGTCCGCAAGGTCGCCCTTTTTACGTTGTAGCGTAAAGATTTTCTCCTCTACCGTATCTTCACAAATAAGCTTATGTACGAAAACAGGTTTTGTTTGCCCAATACGATACGCTCGGTCAGTAGCCTGACGCTCAACCGCTGGATTCCACCATGGGTCATAATGAATAACGGTGTCTGCCTCAGTCAGGGTGAGACCAGTCCCTCCAGCTTTTAAAGAAATTAGAAAGATTGGAGCTTCTCCTCCCTGAAATTGATCTACTAAATCTGAACGATCCTTTGTCGCTCCCGTTAAGAGCAAATATTTGTGTTGGCGTTTTTGAAGTTCACTACCGATAAGGTCAAGCATGGAGGTGAACTGAGAGAATAGGAGGATTTTACGCCCCTCTAGGAGAAGGGTTTCAATAAGTTCTAAGGTAAAGTCTAGCTTCGAGGAGCGTTCGTTGAGTTTCTGATCTTCTAGTAAAGAAGGATGACAGCAAATTTGACGAAGCTTTAAGAGAGCAGATAAAAAGAACATTTGGGAGGCATCCAAACCACGGACAGAAATCGCTTGGCGAATTTTCTTATCCATAGTGGCGCGAATGGCTTCATAGAGGTCTTTTTGCTTAGATGAAAGTTCGATCCGATGAACCAATTCTGTTTTGGGAGGAAGCTCCTTAGCCACTTCATCTTTGGTACGCCTAAGGATAAGAGCTTCCACACGGGATTTGAGAGCCGCTCTTTTTTCTTCGTCTCCTTGGTTCTCTATGGGAACACGGTAAAAGGTATTAAAGCTATCTTTCCGCCCTAGTAGACCAGGCATGAGGAAATGCATGAGAGACCAGAACTCGCCTAAGTTGTTTTCCACAGGAGTGCCTGAAAGGCAGAGACGGTGATTTGATTTAATTTCGTAAGCAGCTTGGGTAGCTTTGGCCTGAGGGTTTTTGATGTATTGAGCTTCATCTAAAAAGACGAGGTGAAAGGTATACTTCTTAAGCTTGTCAATATCACGATGGAGAAGCGCATACGAAGTAAGGACGATATCTGAGTGAGGAATACTGGAATAATATGCATGTCGAGCACTTCCTTGTAAGATTAGGCATTTGAGGTGTGGAGCAAATTTTTGAGCTTCCTTTGCCCAGTTGGTCACCACCGAAGTGGGAGCGATAACAAGAGCTGGCGCGTCGGCTTCGCTTGCGCGACCATTTTCCATTTCTAAAAGAATATGAGCAAGGGATTGGAGCGTCTTTCCTAACCCCATATCATCAGCGAGAATCCCGTTAAGGTTAAGCTGAACAAGGTTTTGCATCCACTTGAGTCCTAACATTTGGTAATCACGCAGGGTTGCTTGCAAGCCTTTTGGCTGTTCAATGCTAGCATGCTGATCGAATTCCTTAAGCTTCTGGCGATACTGATCAACATTGGGGATATTATCAAACCCAATGTCCGAATCATCAGCGAGTTGGATCGCATCAAGTGCATGAATCTTACAGTTACTAGGAAACTTAGGATCGATAAACTTTGCTAAGTGATACAGAATATCTCGGACGCGACCAATCGGTAATTCGAGAGAAGACCCGTCAGGTAAAACGGCAAATTGAGTCCCTGAGTTTGGTCGATCAAGGGACTCTTGCATAAAATTGTCCTTAAGCAAATGAGCTAAAATAGGT
>CAYUKP010000111.1:0-2822 GCA_964445335.1 uncultured Verrucomicrobiales bacterium | reverse complement strand
ACCACCCTCCTTTATTGTCTGTCAACTCAAACTCCCAATCCTCAGGTTGGCAAAGAGTGGCCTTGTACCCAAACTCCTCGTCAATAGAAGCTTCCCAGCCATACTTTTCTAGCAAAGTCACTCCTGCACTTCTCATATCGAGCCAACACATTTCCGCTCCTCCCCGATAAGGGTCAGGAAAATAACACTTATAGGTTTCTTCTAACCAATGAGCTTTTTTCGCTTTAATGCGAGCTAACCAATTAAAGTCATTAGAAACAGAGGTGAGTCCGCAACGAGAAAGCAGAGAAACAGCATCTTTTTCAATAGCTCGGAAGCGCTCAATAATAAGTATTTGGCCACTCTCTAAGGTGATACGGGTCTCGCCTTCGTGAATGTCTGCAAGAAGAGGGAAGGTAAAGGTTCCAAACTCTTCACTATGATAAGATACGGTAATTATAGCTAAGGGATAAGATCCGTCACTAATATCCTGAAAGGCCTTTGATTTCTTCTTCAAATACACTGCCACGACCTCTGGACAAGAGGCCATACGTTTCAGGTCAATGTGAAATTTAGGAGAACTTCTCAGCCTAACTTCCTCCATGACATTTGTATACGTCTCAGGTTTGTCATGAGGCATACTGGTTCCTTTGAGGGTTCCAAAGTTTAAAAGTTTATCTGTTATATGTCCTTGAGAGGCTCTCAATAACATGGCAGACGCGTGCAAACACCCAAAGCGAGCATCACAATTACATTCGGTATCAAGATGCCAAGCGCCTCCTTGACTCCAGATTGTTACTTCAGGCTTATAGTGCTCTCCTGATTTGTCGACCCAATCACCTATGAGAACCACTCCTCCATCGGGCATTTTATCACATTCGATGTCAGCTATACGAGTCTTGTGGCGCGCAGCAGTTTCGAGAACCTCGCTTTCAAACCCCTTTTTCCATTGAAGACCCTGTAGATACGATGAGACATCTTGCACGTTTTGCAAAGTAGAAGAAGAAAGTTCTTTTGAACAGTATAATATTTTAAAAACGATAAGAGAACTCTAACGCACATAACAAAAATTCCAACAGATCGCTATACTTTCTGTTGGAATGATAAACTATATGTTCCTTAGATGGAACGAATACGTTAGGAGAGCGTAAACTCTACATCAACCTCATCACTTGGAGCTTCAGGGGTAGGAGTAGTTTTAGCGGCCTTGCCTAGAGCCTTGATACTCATTTTTACACGGCCTTTTTCATCGACTCCTACACACTTAGCAGTAACTTCTTGTCCTACTTTTACGACATCTTCTGTCTTCTTGACACGTTCGTGCGAGAGCTCAGAAATATGAATAAGTCCGTCTTTACCTGGAAGAACTTGCATGAAGGCTCCAAACTTCGTGGTACTAACTACCTTACCTGTGTAAGACTTTCCAATTTCGATTTCTGCAAACATTCTTCCAAGAAGCTCTTTTGCTCTTTCAAGGCCTTCCGCTTTTGCTGCATAAATTTGAACTACACCATCGTCAGAAACTGAAATTTCTGCACCCGAGTCAGCTTGAAGGCTACGAATGTTTTTCCCGCCAGGCCCAATGAGTTCCCCAATTTTAGCTGGGTCGATTTTCATGGTTTCAATTCTCGGAGCGTTCGCATTAAGCTTACATGATTCAGAGATAATGCTATTCATGTAATTAAGCACGTCCAGTCTACCCTGTTTGGTGATATCGATAGCCTGCTCTAAAATATCTAGAGAAACACCAGGGAGCTTAAGATCAAGTTGATATCCCGTAACACCAGACTCAGTACCACAAAGTTTGAAATCCATATCACCGAAGAAATCTTCACTACCAATAATATCTAAGAGAAGCTTGTATTCTCCTGATTGCTCCGTGACCAGTCCACAAGAAATACCAGCAACAGGCGCCTTAAGCGGAACACCTGCAGCCATAAGAGCCATTGAACCAGAACAAACAGTTGCCATAGAAGTAGAACCGTTAGATTCCATGACTTCTGAACTTACTCTCATGGCATAAGGAAACTCTGTTTCGTCAGGAATAACTGGTGCAATTGAGCGCTCAGCGAGAGCACCATGTCCAATTTCTCTTCTATTTTGGCCTCCGAAACGCCCCGTCTCACCTACGGAAAATGGAGGAAAGTTATAGTGAAGGAAGAAGTTTTTAGAGTCCTCTCCACCTGCATAATTGTCCATATAGAGACGCTCATCTGCAGGTGCAAGAGTCGCTAATGCAAGAGCTTGCGTTTCTCCTCTCGCAAAGAGAGCGGAACCATGCACTTTAGGAATCAGGTCAACCTCACCTGCGAGGTTGCGGAGATCTCCGATCTTACGCCCATCAGATCTTACGCCCTTCTCCATAATGGATACGCGGAAGGCTTTCTTCTGAAGGTAATCAAATGCCTGATCGATATCAAAAGCTGTTGCGGTAGGGTCAACTTCCTTAATTTTGCTTTCGACCTCGTCTTTTAGTGCGTTTACGGCAATACCTCTTTCAACTTTACTGGGCTTGTAAATAGCACCTTCGATTTTGTCTCCTGCCACTTCATAAGCAACCTCTAGAAGGTGCTCCTTAGGAAGCATGACATCAAATGTTCTCGTAGGCTTACCGCAAAGTTTTACAAGTTCTTCTTGGCTTGCAATAAGAATTTGCACTTGCTCTTGAGCGAAGCGTAGCGCCTTTTTAAATTCCTCATCAGGAAGCTCATTTGCAGCGCCTTCGATCATGATAACGTCCGTCTTGTTTCCAACGTAAACAAGGTCTAACTCACTTACCTCTCTTTGTTCAAAGGTCGGATTCACAACAAACTCACCATCTACAAGTCCTACACGCACAGCAC
>CAYUKP010000110.1:3675-7006 GCA_964445335.1 uncultured Verrucomicrobiales bacterium | reverse complement strand
TGTTCGTAGCAATCAAGCTCTGTCATAGAGACTGCTCCAACACCTTTGAATGTGATTTGATATCCAAGCCACTTTGCAGAACCTTCATACTTAGTGGCTAACCCAGCGTTGATCTCTCCGACAAAAGATACCATCCTTTTCGTATAATCGTGTTGAATATCATTAAGGTAGATTGCATCACGTCCTACAAGGAAGCCTACAACTGTCTGAATAGCTTGATTCTTCATTTTTTTTAAATCTAAACATCACTTTAACTCTTTGCCAACTTTACAGCTTGGGCTGCGTGAATCTGAATCGTGTCGTATAGAGGAATGTTTAACACTTGCCCTGAAGTGAAAAAACTCTCTCGGTGTTTGCCTTATTACTCCCTATAGCACGGAGTGACATAAGAAATAATAAAAATAAACACTTGCTCAACGAGGGATGCCTTCTTAACACTCTGAACTGTTTATGGAAGCGCTTTTGGCATTAGCAGATGGTCGAGTATTTAAGGGTGTCGCCTTTGGTCAGTTAGGAACGACGACTGGTGAAATTTGTTTCAACACCTCAATGACGGGGTATCAAGAAATCTTAACAGACCCGTCTTACAGAGGCCAGATCGTCACAATGACGTATCCAATGCAGGGGAATTATGGGGTGAACCCTGAGGATGCAGAGTCCGCTCAACCGCATGTGAAAGGGTTTGTGGTTGGAGAGCTTTGTGAGATGCCTTCGAGCTGGAGAAGCACGCAGTCTCTCGAAGATTACTTCCTCGAACACGGTATCCTTGGTATCCAAGAAGTGGATACGAGAGCGGTAACCAAGCACCTCAGATCTAGAGGAGCAATGAACGCTTGTATCACGACCGAGCTCAATGAAGAAGAAGCGGTTAAGAAAGCTCAAGAAGCGCCATCAATGGAAGGGCAAGACCTTGTGAAAGAGGTTTCGACCAAAGAGTCTTATGTCTGGGATAAAGAGTCGAGAAACTGGACGATTCCAAATAAAACCTCAGGCCAAGAAGGGACATACGAGGAACTCCCTGAGATTAAATACAATATCGTAGCGTATGACTTCGGGATCAAATACAATATTCTCAGACGCCTACGTCAGGTAGGTCTCAACGTGACCCTTGTAAACGCTCGCACGTCTGCGGAAGAGGTCTTAGCCTTAAACCCAGATGGGATTTTCTTATCCAACGGCCCTGGTGATCCAGCGGCGTTGGATTATGTGCATAAGGAAGTCCGAGAGTTAATCGGCAAGAAACCAATCTTCGGTATTTGCCTCGGTCACCAAATTCTGACCCATGCCGTTGGAGGATCGACTTATAAGCTAAAATTCGGACACCGTGGAGGCAACCAACCTGTAAAGGATCTCAGAACAGGGAAAATCGAAATTACTTCTCAGAACCATGGCTTTGCGACTGATGCGAGTTCTCTACCAGAGAATGCCGAGGTGACACACATTAACCTCAATGATGAAACTGTCGAAGGCTTCCGACTCACAGACGCGCCTGTCTTTAGCGTCCAACACCACCCTGAAGCTGCTCCTGGACCTTTTGACTCCAAGCCCTTCTTTGATGAGTTTGTGGCGATGATTGACGCGGCTCAATAAGATTTATTATCCGTTGATAACCTTTACCGCTTAAGAAAAAGCACTCCTTACAGAGGAGTGCTTTTTTATTATTCTATACAGATTGATAAAACTGCTTCCAGCATTCGAGAAAACCGGAGGCGAAATCCTGAGGACGCGCCTCAATCCATGTATTGATTAAGTCTTGAGACAACCAAAGTCCGCACTCAATCTCACTGCTACAGTATTTCACCGCGCCCTTATGCGCTGCGAGATACAGGCCAACATGCTCATATCCGGTGCGCTCCGAGGGAGGAAGCTTAGAGAGAAACTTCAGAGGCGCATCTGTGATGCCTAGTTCCTCTTCTAGCTCTCGATTGGCGGCGCTATCGTAGCTCTCTCCACTATCCAGATGCCCCGCAGCACTGGAATCCCAAAGCCCCGGATTTCGATCCTTTAGCTTACTGCGCTTTTGTAGAAACACTTCATTGTTTTTATTAAAGACCAAGACATGAACCGACCTGTGCAAGAGGTTCTGAGCGTGAACATTCTCTCGGGTTTCCGTCCTTATCACTTGGTCTTCCTCATCGACGACATCAAAGATCTCTTGTTCATTTTGCGGAGTATTCTTCAGAGGGTGAGTGTCATAGAGTCTCGTGGCAGCAATCCAAGTTTCTAAACTTAATTCCTCCGCACGGCACGTTTCAGTAATCTCTAGCTGTTGGCAAACCTCGCCCCAATCCAAATGGGTTGGCATAGCCTTGCGTAACATTTTACGCCGTTGAGCAAATCCACGACGAATCAGCTCATCAAATAACTTGTGATCATAAGTCGGCCACTCTGCCTTCGTAGGTTCCACCACCATGACGGTAGAGTCGATTAGAGGCTTAGGATAGAAGGCTTCGGGAGGAACGGTCTTGATGGGCTTGGAATCCCATTCGGCCTGCATTCTTAAGGAGAGGATGCCGTAATCTTTAGTGCGAGGTTTGGCGACGATACGGTCAATAAACTCCTTCTGCAACATCACCACGGCACGTTGCACCAAGCTAGGGCGTTGTAGAAAATTCGCCAGAATTGCGCCTCCTGAGGAATAAGGCAGATTGCCTAGAAACTTAATGGGTCCCTTAGGTAAAAGCTGGCGAACATCAAAGCGTACGGCGTCAATATGGTGAACTGTCACATGATCAACCTCCGCAAAGATCGTCTTTAACCGTTCCGCTAGGCGTGCATCAAACTCTACCAGAATGACTTCCTTAGCCTTAGGAACCACAAATTCCGTTAAGGCTCCTGTCCCAGGACCGACTTCGACTACGATGTCATCTGGCTGAATTTCTAATTGATCCACAATCCAGCTTGCGACGTTTTGATCGCAGAGAAAGTTTTGACCAAGCTTTTTAGAAGGGATGACTTCGTATTGATTCAGTGCTTCACGCACTTCCGTATGTGTCATAATATTTTTTAAAAGATAGAAAAAGAGGCTAAGGTGAGGAGGATTTTATTGAGGAATTTCCGTTTCAACAGAATCATCTGGAATCGGATCATGAACTAACTCCTTGATGAGATTGCCCTCTTTATCCCAATGCTGTTCTAGACCATAGAGCGCCCCCATTATGTAATCCTTCTTAGAAGCGGGGCGCCCGTTCTCATGCCAAGTTTGTTGTATACCACTAAAGACGCCTTTGGCATAATAGTTTAAGGCTTTCAGAAATCCATTAGGATACCACTCATGCGATTCTCCATGCCGAACGCCTTCTTTATAAGAAAACCGTCTGGCCAAAATGGA
>CAYUKP010000110.1:0-3575 GCA_964445335.1 uncultured Verrucomicrobiales bacterium | reverse complement strand
GTTCATCGAGCTTTGGTTTCAAGATTATAGCGAATCATTTGCTTCTTCAATGTCTGTGCTGACATGGTGCGTGTGGGCTTAGTTGTATAGATTCCAGCGCTTTGCAAGGCGGTAGCAACCCACTGGTTGCACATCCTTGGGAGGAAGTAAGAGTAAGGAGATCTAATGAAGTATCCATGCCCCCACTTAGATGGCTGTAAGATGAGAGGCTTTGAGGTCTCGGAATCGTAAGAAAAGCTTTGATTGAGGAAATTTGCTAGATTTGCACCATTGGAGGCATTTACCTCCGCTCTCACGCATTCTTGTTTTGGAAAGGTAGGGAGGACTTCGGTATTAAACGCGACAATCTGCACGATGCTCTCACTAGGCCAGAAGAGTGCATTTGGTACATCTTCTAGCCCCCATCGATGGGTGTAAGCGATGCGATCCCCCCAGCCTAGACAAAGGTATTTATAGTTTTTAACCGAATCAGGCAAACGGCATCCATGCTTAACCAACCATTGTGTCTCCACTACAAAGTCACTGTGTAATTCTCCACAAACTACCCAAATAGGAGCGTTTCTCTGAGAGACCTTACTCACCCCCTGAGTGGGCGTTTCGAGTAAAGTATGAGGAAACCTAACACAGGAGCTCAAGGCACAACAAAAACTAAAGAGTAGGAAAAGCGAGCGTATGCGGTGGAGAGTCATATAAAAAAGAAACAGATGTAGCTATTGAATGCTTCTCTCTGTCATGAGCAATAAAAAAGAGCGACTCTTTTTCGAGTCGCTCTCCTAAAAGTAAGTAATTTAGTGAAAGAAAGAATTAACCTCTCTTATCAAGAAACTTAGCAACATAGTCCTTACCACCAAGACCGATCGCGATAGCACCACCAACACCAGCAGCGAATCCGATAGCGATTACGATTACGTTGAATGGAAGACCTGTGATGTCTGGAGCGATTCCAGAACGGTTTAATGCAACTACTGAAGTAACGAAAATGATGAGACCATTAACAACCTTAGCAAGAGTAAGGTTCTTATCCTTAAGCTGGTCGAAAGCAAATCTTGCACCGAGGAATCCTGCACCGAAGATGAAGATCGCAAGAAGAACATTGTAGTATCCACCAAGGACAAACTCAGAAGCTTGGCTAAGAAGCTCGATGTCAAGCTTGTCAATCGCAGCTGTTACGAGAAGAACTAAGATAGAGATGAATACGATAAGACCAGCGATTCCTGAGATAGAGTTCTTACCTGTTGATGGAATAGCAAGACCCATTTTAGCAGGGAAGTTGTCGATACCTGTCGCAGCAAGAAGGTTTACTACAAGCTTCTGAGCGATTTGACCAACCAATACACCTACTGCGATAAGGATACCAGCAATAAGGATTTTTGGAACAGAACTAAGAATCTGGTCACTGATTTCAGCGATTGGCTCTGAGATCTCAGGCATGTTGAGGAATCTCAACGCAACTGGAGCGAAAAGAAGAAGGATGAAGCTGTAAGCAGCTGTTCCAAGAGCATCTGAGATAGGAGTAGTTCCGGAAGCACTTCCGATACGCTCATCTACACGAGCAACATTTAATACGTTTTCGAGAAGACCTTTAACGATCTTCGCAAGAACAGTTCCGAGGTATAATACGATACCTGCAACAAGAACATTAGGAATAGCTCCTAAGAATTGGTTGAGAAGGTCACGTAACGGCTGAACAACTTGTGAAAGACCTGCGAAGTCTAAAGCGAAAATAAGAACGAATAGAAGAGCGATTGCATAAACAAATGAAGCAACCATTTTCTCGGAACAACCGTTAGAAGAACCAACGAGTTTGGCTAACTTGTCATCAATTGATGTTTTCGCTAATGCCTTTTCAGCAAGCTTAGCAAGTCCCTTGGCTACGGACTTACCAATGATAAAAATAAGAACAGCTGCAATATATTTAGCAACAGGTCCGAGGGAGTTGACAACGTCTGAGACCGCCTGAATTATATCAGACGGATTAAGCGCATTTTGAGCGATAATATTCATGGTTTAGGTTATAATAAGTTTTTGAAGTGAATCAAAGTTAGACTCGCCTTTATTGACTAGCGTAATATTTGTATTTGTCACACTCTTCTTTAATTTGAGTTGAATTTTTTTCAAAAGCTCCCGTAATGAAAACTTTTTTCATTCTAAGGAGATGATCGTAGGCTTATAAAACAATATGTTGAGTTTGCTTAATAGTTTCTTGAGCCATCTTCATCTTAGACCTTATCTGAAGATCTGCTAAGACATTCATAAAATATGAATATGCATCATAAGGATCTCCGTGTGGGCTAAAGCGCTGATGAACCTCTCCTGCACTACCGGCCTTAGTAGACATATACATAAAGTGGTCAGCCGACTGTAAACGATTCCAACTCTGTTCTAAGCCCGCATCATTTGTTGCATTAATCGTCTGTTGCATGCGAAAGAGTTTCTGAGACGACTCTTGTTGCATAACATTAGCCAACCATGCCGATTTATCCTTTTCACCATCGGCCCAAGATGAGTGCTTCGGAGAACTGTAAACATCTACGGACTGTAGAGTTTCTACCGCCTTTTCTGGACTGACAACTTTATGACCTGCACTAATTGCTTGGGAAATGAAGCTCTCCCAAAATGCAAAAATTCCAGTCTCTACCCCTTGGTGCTCACCAATCGTCTCCAAATCGAGAAAGATATTACGAACAGGTGCATCACTTCCCTGAATCCATGAAAGGTATTTCTCCGCAGTCAGAGGATACTGCTCCCACGATGTATTCGCAAACCTAAACCCAACATCATCTGAAAGCCCCTCATTGCGCAGTAGCAAGTTAATCTTCTCATTAGATGGGGGGGTATACATATAATCTGGAGCACGATGTCCTAAATAATCCGATACCCCTTCGGCTAAGATCGTCTTATAGCCTAAGGAGTCAATCATCTGCACCATATCATCACGGTAGATTAACTCTGTATTAGCAAAGACTTGGGGACGTCTCCCGAACAATCTATAAAGAATTTTTTTATGCTGCTGGATTTGGCGCCCCTGCTCCTGAGTTGAGAATAACGTGGCCAGTGAATGCGTATAAGTCCCCCCCACAAGGTGTGCTATGCCTCGTGAAACCAACGATTGAAACTTCTCCAGAACATCTGGTCGTGATTGCTCCAATTGTGTCAACAGAGTGCCACTAATCCCTAATCCAAAGCTAAATTGACCTTTAGACTCTTGATGTAGCTTCTCAAACAAGGCAATCGCTGGCACATATGAGCGATCACACACGCGATTCAAAATTTCGAGGTTCTTCGCATTATCAAAGTAATCAGGCTCCTTCCCGATATGAAAAAAGTCATATTCCTTAATGCGGAAAGGTTGATGAGCTTGAAAGAAAAGGGCGATAGTAGTAGGGTTTATTGTCTTCACTCGGTATAGATATAGGTCTGGATGTAAATAGGTTCTCAATGGGGAGGTTGGTAGATGGCTAGCTGATCTCCCAAGTGAACGTCTCTAAATAGCATTTTTGTATGATATGTATTTTTACATCGAGCTTTTTCTCATAAAAGTTCACCAACAAACGCAATTGATTCATATCTCACCC
>CAYUKP010000109.1:3921-7115 GCA_964445335.1 uncultured Verrucomicrobiales bacterium | reverse complement strand
GCTTGGGTCGGAGTAATTGCGTGTGCTCTTCCGCTAGTAAGCCAAAGTAAAGGTACTAATGATACCCAAAAGATGACAATTAGTGAGTGGGAAAAAACAGCATTTAAATTATAACGGTAAGAGACGTAAAGGTGATGTGTGAATACAAGAAAGGCGGATAAAAAGCATGCGCCCCCACCTATGCTAAATGCTCCAAACCCAAAGAGGATGCACCCAATTCCTCCTGCACCATCAAAGGAGTGAATACGGTTTGTCCCCAATAAGAGAATAATCAAAACGGTGAGGATGATCACGCGCATTAGAAGATCGTCTGGTGAACAAGTGAGGTAGTAGTCCAAGATAAGAAAGCTCGCTAAGGGGATAAAGAGGTTGTCCATTCCGTGACTTGCGGCTCCTTCGAGAAGGGTGACGACTAAAGATACGGATAGTGAGATCAGAATGAGGTGCTCTAAGGGGGGGTGATAAAAATATGAGAGAGGGAGAGCTATGCACAAAAAGCTAACGATAAAAAAGGTCAACGAGCCCTCGATACTTTTCTGGCCAGAAAGTGTGCGATAATGTCGCTTCCCGTAACGAGTTCCTATGAGCGCTCCAAAGGCGTCGCCGAAAGTGAGCATGAGTAGAGACGTCACGTAAAGTCCTGGAGCCTGAGAGGCAATTGTAAATAACCAAGCGACTGCGAGAGGAAATAAGATTTCTCCAATAGATACACGTTGCACAGAAAATAATGCCGTTCCTAGCACTTTGCGCTGAGAGCTTTGCTTCAGTAAGGTTATGGTAAGTGCAGCGAGGCCTCCGAGGATTTGAACGGGTAAGGGTGAGCTAAAAACCCAAGGGAATATTAGGCAGATTACCCCCATCAGCATATGAACGATTTTACGGCAAAGTTCTGCGTCTCCCCCCTTTTTACGTAAATAGTTTGCGGAAAGGATGACACCTCCTAAGGAGGTTAATACTGCCAAAGCCATTAAAGTGTCTGACATATGTTATTTATCGTCTTTGGTCTAAGTGAAAACTTGAATAGAAAAACGCCTTGTCTTGGGCAAAGAGTTTAGAGGATAGGCCGGGTAAGTGCTCAAAGAGAGAGGGGCGAGTCTCTGCACAAGATCTAGGTGCTAACATGTTCCAGTAGGCTATCCTCGCCTTCGGTTTGCATGAGGTAGCGATTTTTTGTGCGAGGGTTTGAGTATTCTGAGGGGACATGTATTCGAAGATATCACTTAGATTAAAGCAATCTATGGAGGGGGTAGAACTAGAGTGCTGGAGGAATTCCTCTAGAGATGTTTGGTGAATTTTTAGACGTTCTAGATTTGATCGTATCATCTCATAGTTTTCTGCTCTCAGAGCATAGGGTTTAGAATCTCCGTACTTACCAGAGAGAATCCAATGTAGGTAAGGGTTTTGAACAGGGATTAGTCGGTAAGGGCGTAGTGAGTTCTGTGTAAAATGCGATCAGCAACAGAGCCCTGTACGTATTTAAAGAATGCTGGGTCTCTCCCGAGTTTTCCCATCATGGCACGAGAGAAGAAGATTTTAAAAAGTAAGCGCCATCGGATATTATTCCACGACTTATTATAAAAGGAGCGCAGGTCTTTGCTCTCAACTAATGAAAAGAGTTGTGATATTTTGTGAGGTGAATGGATGAGAGGAAGAATTCTGGTTCGAAAAAGGGTGAAGTAATCTTCAAATTTACCGATTTGACCAAACCCCTCATTGAAAAAGCGCGTGTTCGTTTGCCAGAATACTTGATCATTTTTCGATAAAAGTGGTTGGCATTTTTTGAAGAGATGTTGGCGTGTTTGAGAAGATGCATCATGTTCTCCATGCAATTGTAAGAACTCAGAATAACTGAGTTTTTGGTATGCAGCCTTACGTAGGGCGACACAGGAGAGTTGAGCTGGATTCATTTCCACCACATGCACTAGACTAGCTCCTGCCCCAAGTAAGGCAAAGGCATTGTCGCCAGCAGATCCGATTGATACACAGACGTTTTCTTTAGGGTCAAGCGCCTCTATTAAAATGTCAGCATCTTCCCAACAGTTGGCATAGCGAACAGTGTCAAAAGAGGCATGTAATTGAATTTCGGTTTGAGCCACGAGTAGGGAGTGTTTAGTTTTTAAGAGAACGTTCAAGGATCATGATTGTTCCTGTCGAGCCATCGATTTGAACCAAGTCCCCTGTTTGCAGTTGTGTTGTGATATTTGGAACACTTACGATACAAGGAATTGACAATTCACGGGCAACAATTGCGGAATGAGAAAGGAGGGAGCCTCGTTCAACTAGAATAGCTGAAGCTGAGGGAAATAGGACAACCCAACCTGGATCAGTTTGTTGGGCGACTAGAATCTCTCCAGGCTTGAGACCTTCTTCTTTAGGTGTGGTGAAGACCCGAACATATCCTTGGATGATTCCAGGGCATGCACCTATGCCCTGAAGCTTATCTAGAGGTGCCAGTGTTTCTGAAGGTTTGAGAATGGGGTGGTTTGGATTTATTACCCCTCTTGTAGTAAAGCGGTCAGGAGGACTTTGATAACATGCCTGCTGGGTCATCCTTTCAGATATGCGAGTCCTCCATTCTAAAGGGTTTGTGAGAATGTTATGGTGGCTGAGAGCTTCCGGGAGAGTGAGGTAAAAGACGTCTTCTTTGGAGAGTAGTGCTCCCGCTTGTTGGTAATGTTCTCCAAGTCGGAGTATGATTTGTCGGACTCTTCCAAAAAGGCGGGTGCGTTCAAAGCGCAAGTTTTCACGATTACGAACCTTGTCTCGCGCATGCTTTACAATCCAACGAAAGAGCATTTTGCGGTGATGGGGTAAAGCTGATATTTCGCTTTCTAGATTTATTGTTTCAGAAGTTTTTACTTGGGGAGCTGGGCGTTGTGCTAGCCTGAGAATACTATCAATCAAGAGGTGAGGCGCGTCAAAGAGGGGTTGAGATTCGAGTTTGAGCTCTTCCATACACCTATCTCCAAAGGTATTGAGATAATGCCTATATTGCGAACCGAGATCGGGGTGTGATAAAATAACCTCTTCCTTTGCTTTAACAGATTCAGACTTTATGAGCTTATCTAACAATGGTGGACTATCCCTGAGGGTTGAGGACATCTGTTGTAAGAGTCGGGGAGGTTCTGCAGAAATAATGTCTCCACAGTCCAGAAGTAAGGCGTTTTGGAGGTGAGGTTTACAAAGCCAATTTT
>CAYUKP010000109.1:0-3821 GCA_964445335.1 uncultured Verrucomicrobiales bacterium | reverse complement strand
GAAAGTTTTGAACTCTTGGTTTGCTCTATTATGGATTGGACAATTTCCTCAGGCATGGGTTCTTTGACGCCCATCATTTGCTCCATAAACCCTCGGTTGATTTGAAATCCTGGGAGTAGAGCTAAAACATGATACCAACTGTTCAGGTTGTAATAGACGTGCCCTTGGATATGCCCGAGCATTTTGCCAAAGACATGATCATGCTTTTGGATTCGACTTTTTGGAACAGAGAGTAGTTTACAAAATTCACGATAAACGTTTTCATATGCTCGCTCTGCAAAGCTAAAAGTCAGAGGAGATGTTACCCCTGAGTAGCTCTCAGCAATGTTACTGTTATCCCAAACCGTGAGGGCACCATGTACAGGTTTTAAGGTAGTAATAGGGCGACTTTGAAGTAAATAAAGCGTTTCGTCTTGAATCGCCCATTCGATGTCTTGAGGGGAGCCAAAGTGCTTTTCACATTTTTTCGAGAGAGCCGCGACCGCTAGTATTTGACTATTTGTTAGAGAGGGTAACGTTTGTTTATCACCCTTGAGAGGAGCCAAAATGACGCCTTCAGGTTGATTCAAGTCAGCCTTATGATAAAAGTCTTTTTTTGCGATGTGAGATTCTAAAATATGTTGCTCTTTGACTTTCCAGGTATCCGCGTTTGCCTCACCTGATACAAGAGCAGATCCTACGCCCCATAGTGCATTAATGACGCAGGTCTGGTCTTTTATCTGTATGGGGTTACGACTGAAGGCTACTCCGCTCACTTCAGGTGAGATCATCTTCTGAACGATTACGGCAGGAGGTGTACTAGATTTGATGCCTCTAGACGTTTGGTAGGTTATGAGGTGCGCACTTAGGTGACTCTGACGCACTTCTTGGATTGCATTAATGAGTTTGTCTGTAGAGATATAGAGCTTAGTGGAGAACTGGCCTGCAAACGAATGTTCTACTCCATCTTCCTGTATGCCCGAGGAGCGAACAGCAAAGGTTTGGCTTCCGATTTTTGACGCTTCAAATAGAATTTCTTTCTCATTGATCAGGTGGTCTGGGGTGATGACAAACCAAGGCGGAATGTTACATCCTGTATTTTGGAGGGAGGCTAAGGAGGTGGCTTTACCTCCAATGTCAGCTAATTGACTCTTTTTGGAAAGATCTGAAGAGGAGAAAATCATAGAAAGGTGGGGATGATACCGAGATTTAGGTATAAAACGAGAGTCCAAAGTCCGGAGAAGGCTTCAAAATGCTTTTCTGAATGCCATTGAGACTTACAACAAAGTAAGAGAGCGCTGAAGAGTAGAAATGTAAGCGAGATGCTTGTGAGTGGGAGTGCATTTATACGGGACGCCGCAATACATGCAAAGACAAGAGTACCTAGTAAGGAACCCCACCATATGATAAGGGCGCGCTTGAGACCCCATAATTTTGAATACGTGGGAACCCCTACCTCTTCATTGGCGGGAAGTCGCAATTTTCGACCAATTTCTATAACCAATCCATTGCCGAAGCTTGCACCTAAGAAGAATGTTAAACCTAGCCACGGTTTTTCACCCGCAGAGATCCATTGGCAAGATGTTGCATAGAGATCGATTAAAGGCATGATGAGCATGTGAGTCCAAAGATACGTAATCGGACGTTGAACGATCCACTCTCGAACGAAAAATTCTTGGCTCATGAGAGCGAGATATAGCCACGTTATCCCAAGGGTGATGAGGAGATAAGGAGAGATTATAAATGCTAAAGCAAATTGAATGACACAACTTATTAAGAAAACTACTTTGAGTTCGTGTAAAGTGATAAGTCCTCTAGGGACAGGTCGGTAAGGGCGGTGCAAAGCGTCTTCCTCTGCATCCTTGAATTCGTCAGCGATTCTCAGTTGTAGAAAAAACAGGAAGCAGGAGATGAAAGCTACAGTATAGGACTTCCATGAAACAGAGGAGGCTGTTATCAGTCCTGAATATGTAACAGCTGCTCCACTGAAGGCGAGTACTAGTAAGCCGTTCTTTAGGACAGGGAAGCGCTCTTTCTGGTAAACCCACCATTTATTCATATCTATTAAAATATGAATAAAATTGAATGAGGCAAATATATTCTGAATTATTTAGATTATATGCTGAAGGGAGGTTTGGCAGATTCACAGTTACTACGAATTTAGCATCGACAGGGGATCTAAAAACCATTTGTATTAAGGTGGGTATGTTTTTTAGATTTTCTAAATTTTTCGTAATTTTTATTGCGTTATTGGGTTGTTCTTCGGTGCTTTTGGCGCAGGAGGTGGCGGAAAAAGAAATTCCGGAGGAGTTGAAGGGATGGGTTGATTGGGCGACTTGGAATGAGTCAAATGTACCTCCACTATATTTTGATCAGGATAAGCAGATTGCGGCGTGGTCAACGGGATTGGATTTGAATGTGACCCAATCTAACGGAATCTTTTCTCTAGAGACGAAGGTCTATGATAAGGCATGGGTGAGCCTTCCGGGGACTTCTGAGGTTTGGCCTCTCACGGTGACGGCTAATGGAGTCGAGCAACCTGTGCTCATGAGAAGTGGCGTTCCTTGTGTGTCGCTAGAGGCGGGAGACTGGGAGATCAAAGGAAGCTTCCAATGGAATGAAATGCCACAGACGGTAACGTTGCCTAAGGAAATTGGGATTCTGCGCCTGACGCGTGACGGGAGGGCGGTCGCTAACCCAAGTTGGGATGCGAGTGGTAAGCTCTGGCTCAAACGAACGACGAAGGAAGCGGCTGATAAGAATTACCTCGAAGTCCAAGTCTATCGTAACCTCAAAGACGGTTCTCCAATGTGGCTCTACACCGATGTCGAGCTAACAGTGACGGGGAAAAGCAGAGAGGAAGAGCTAGGAGCGATTCTCCCTGAAGGGTGGAAGATCTCTTCTCTAAATTCGCAAATCCCTTGTGCAGTCGATGACAAAGGATTGTTAAAGACGCAGGTGCGGGCGGGCAAATGGATTGTTTCGATTGCAGCCTTTCGGACGTCTCCCACCGAACAGGTCAAATACGCAAACGGGTTGAATCCTGTGGTGGCGCAAGAGCTGATTTCGCTTCAGAACCAGCCGAGCTTCCGCCTTATTGAACTTTCCGACATTCTAGCGGTTGATGTGTCGCAGACGACCTTCCCTGAGAAGTGGCGTCAATTTCCTGTGCATCTATGGGATAATCAAAAGCCCTTTGCGATCATGGAGAAGATGCGAGGCATGGGAGAGAAAAGAGCCCCTGGAGTGAGCATCGCGCGGAGCTTTTGGTTGGATGATGATGGGCAACATCTCACCTACAAGGATGTCATTCGTGGCAAATCCCTACAAACGTGGCGCTTAGATGCTGCCGATGGGCAAGACCTCGGAGCGGCCAAAATCGGAGATAAGAGCCAACTCATTACTAAGAACCCCGAAACAGGGGCAACGGGGGTAGAGGTGCGAACGCGCAATCTGAACCTTCAGTCCGTAGGACGGATGAAGAATGCCTCCCAGATCTCAGCAACAGGGTGGATGTGTGATGCAGAGTCACTGAATGGAACGCTTTACCTCCCTCCAGGGTGGCGAGCCTTAGCGATCTTTGGAGCAGACTTTTCTAAGGGGGATTGGCTGAATCACTGGTCTTTGCTCGATGTCTTTCTTCTCCTGCTCTTAACGGTTGCTTGCTTCCGCCTTTGGGGGTGGAAGGTTAGCTTGGTAGCCTTGTTTGCCTTTGTCCTCTCGTATCATGAGTCGGGAGCACCAAGATTTGCATGGGTTATTCTCCTCGTGGCAATTGTGATCTTTCATGCGCTTCCGAGTGGAGAGGGGCGAGACAAGTGGAAGGCGATGGCGCAAATGGG
>CAYUKP010000108.1:0-7119 GCA_964445335.1 uncultured Verrucomicrobiales bacterium | reverse complement strand
TAACTAACGTACTTTCTTACCTTTCTCCATGAATCATCCCATGCCGAAACACACGTCATCTGCTACGAGAAGGCAGTTTCTCGCCACTCTTCCAACGCTTTATAGCTTACCAGCGCTTTCCTCCCTCATTCACTTTAATCTCACAAATGCAGTTTTGGCAGAACAACCTCCAACAAGCGATTACAAGGCGTTGGTCTGCGTTTTTTTGAAAGGAGGGAATGACTCCTACAATATGCTTATCCCTGCGGAAGCCGAGGAGTATGCACTCTACAAAAAGGTACGAGGGAATAAGAGCTTGGCTCTTAAGGACTGCCACTCTATTAAAGACCCAAATTCAGGGAAGTCCTACGCATTACACCCAAGCCTCAAGGGGCTACATGAATTGTATCAAAAGAAAAGTCTCTCTCTTATTGCCAATATTGGAACTCTCATACAACCGTCCACGGTAAAGGATATTCGAGAGCATACCTTTGTGCCACAAGGGCTTTACTCGCATTATGAGCAACAGGTCGCATGGCAATCATCTATTCCTCAGCGTAATACTCGTACTGGGTGGATTGGTCGGGTTACTGACCTTCTTAACTCTTCGCAAGAGCACTTTCTAGGAAATAGCATGAGCATGAATGGGAATAACTTATTGCAGACGGGTTTCCAAACGAGCCCGTACTTTCATAGCCCAACCTCACAAAGGATAGCCTCTAAGATCGATCCTTTGTTTATGCAATCTCATGGCACGTTGGAAAGTCACTATGACAATATTCTTAAGCAACAGTACGCTTACACTCAATCCCAAGCTCATGATCAGATTGAAGCGTACCAAAGGCTCATCGGCCAAACATCCTTGCAAACGCCTTTTCCCAGCAGTTCTCTAGGTAAGCAGTTGCGGGAAGTCGCACTCGTGATGAATGCGCGACGCCAGCTTAATGCGCCTAGGCAGACCTTTTACGTCTCCGTCTCTGGATATGATACACATGAGAGATTGCTTGGGCAACATGAGAGATTAATGCGAGAGTTAAATGATGCGTTAGTAGCCTTTCAAAATGCTTTGCATGAAATGCAGTTACAAAAGAACGTGATTACCTATACGGCATCAGAGTTTGGGAGAACCTTGACTGGTAACACATCTGGGACAGATCATGGATGGGGAGGGAATGCTCTCGTCATGGGAGATGCGATGAAGGGCGGACAAATTTTAGGTGAGTATCCAGAAAACCTTGATGAAGGTGGGCAGACGAATTTGGGACGTGGGCGCCAGCTCCCCACAACCTCGGTTGATTTACTACACGGAGCATTGGCTCAATGGTACGGCGTTCCTAATGATAGGACAATGGAAGCTATCCTGCCTAATATCAGAAATTTCTGGGCAAAAGGCAGCCCCTCCCCATTACAGCTAGTTTAACTAAAGGCCGAGCAGACTCATGGATATAAAGACGGGAGAATACGCCAAGCCAAAATATTACAAGGTGAACTTTATATGCATCTTGATATTAGCTACGCTATGCATCCTCCTTTCTCTTTACTATTATAGCTTCAAAGCCGCGCTCGGGTTTTTATGGCCCTGCGTGATCGCTTGGAAGCCAGAGCTGGTGCCTAGAAGCGAAGTGACAAGGTGGGGTGAAAAAGATCACCATGACAGAAATGTCTTCATCATTGCATGGCTTCTCATGGTCTTTTTGATTTATAGAAACGCTTTGCCGTTTTTGGTATAGAAGTTTCTCTGAAGTCTCTCCTCCGTATATAAATTTGAGACACCTGTTTGCCGAATGAAAAAGTTGGTGTATAGCTGTAGTTGTGAATCCCCTTAAAGAGAAAAATATCAGGCTTTATATCCTGTTCACCATCTTCTACAATGCGCGTGCGTATTACCCTGTGATGGCGGTGATGTTTGTGGATATGGGGGTGAGATTAGAGGATTATTCACGACTTAATGCGCTCTGGGCTGCTACTATTTTGCTTCTTGAGATTCCATCTGGAGCCATGGCAGATACCATAGGTCGTAAGAAGCTGGTCGTGTTTTCAGCCCTTCTGATGATTATCGAGATGGGACTCTTATTGTGTGCCCCCATTAATGGAGGGGCGTTATTGATTCTCATGTGCCTGACCAATCGGATTCTTTCTGGCATATCCGAAGCCGCCTCTAGTGGCGCAGACCAAGCCTTAGCCTATGATACTTTAGACCAAAAAGGTCACGCGAATCTCTGGGAGGAAAAGGTGCTCCCGTTTCTTATGCGCTGGAGGTCGGCTGCCTTTCTCGTCTCGATGCTCATGGGAGGGTTTCTCTACGATGCGGATACAGTCAATTCTTGCCTCGCTAAAGTGGGTATACAGGCCAGCTTAAGTGCGGAGCAAACTCTGCGCCTCCCTGTGCTAATGGTGTTCATCCAAGGGGTGGTTTGTTTCATTCTCGCACTACAGATGCAAGAACCCGCTCCCTCTCCTCAGCAGAAAGAAGGTTCACGAATCAAAGACGCCTTTGCCCTAACTCTTGCAACGGTTAAGTGGGCCTTCCAATCCAAAAAAATCACGGCTATCCTGTTCGGTACAATGCTCATCGATGCCTTTATCCGTAACTTCGCAACGATCATCAGTGAATACTATCGTACGATCGACCTCGCGCCATCAATGTGGGGAGTTATGGGGGCGATTTCTGGTTTGATCGGGATGGTGATGCCAAGTTTAGCACGACGCTTGGATCAGAAATTTCCTCCACACCTTTCTCTCCTAATTGTTGGCGGGATCACGCTTCTCGGTCTGATCGGGATTGGCCTAACCGTTCCGGGCTGGGGGATCATTCCCAGTATTGTGTGCATGTCGACTTTCAGTCTCTTTCTCTTTATCTCAGAGAACAACCTTCATAAGTTGGTAGATTCATCACGTCGCGCCACCCTGTTGAGTGTCAAAGGGATGGTTCTCAACCTTGGTTACGGCACGGCGTCTCTCGCCTTTGCTCAGGCGGTTGTTTATGCCTCTCGTCCAGAGGCTGCCATAGGGAGATCCCAAGAGAGCTTTGCGACAGTGCTCCGTTGGCAACCCCTTGTCTTTGGCGTGTTGATGGCATGTTACGTCCTCTACATTACATGCTATCGCAAAAAACTGGTAGACCCTACAAATCCTTCTTAAGGGCGCTTGTAGAATCTTATCTGTAAATTTCTTTAGATTGGGTGTGAAGGTGGGATTAGGCTCCCAGCACCTCTCTGAGTTGAGTCTGAAACGCGTTGATGTCTTCTTGGTTGGGCTGATATGTAGGGCTGTCCGAGTCGAGACCAAGCTGACCAGTTTGATCGAGATACCATTGTGAACGTACGCCATCAGACCAGACCACCTGACCACTTACCATAACTCCAGGGCGCGTGATTTGATCTACTGAGACATGAACGCCACCAGCTTTAGCTGTAGGAGAAACTTCTTTTGAAGCTTCCGCAACTACTTCATTACTTTTTTGGGCAGGCGCTTCTTGTTCACTGAGGATCTCGATCCCCAAGTCACTGATGAGAAAGCGTGTTTCCATATAAGTGATTTGCTTACCAAAAAGGTTTTGAATCACTTTTTGTAAGTCATTGAGCTGAGCCCCAGAACTCGCACGATTCTTTAGAATTAAAATCTCTTCTTCAGATAGGTTCATGCCCTGAGCATTGATGCCAAAGGGAGCCGTGTCACGCAAAGAATTGAGAAAAATAGTTCAATTTCTCGTTTGCATCGACATCTATCTTTAGGCAGGTATGACGGTATATGTCAGACTTTTCTAAAACATTAATGGATGACCTCAAAACGGCAATGAAAGCGAAAGATCAAACCGCTCTTTCTACGCTCAGAGCTCTTAAGTCTTCGATCAAAAACGCAGCTATTGAGAAAGGTGGCGCAGACGCAACCTTAGATGATACTGAGTCTCTTGCGGTTGTTCGCAAGCTCATTAAGCAACGTCAGGACTCGATTACTCAGTTTGAGAGCGCAGGCCGTGCAGAACTCGCAGAAACAGAAAAGGCAGAAATTCTTGTTTTAGAGAAATACCTACCAACACCTCTCACAGAAGAAGAAATTACCGCTCTCGTTGCAGAAGCTATCGCAGAAACACAAGCGTCCTCCAAAGCTGATATGGGGAAGGTGATGAAGTATGCTCAGGAGAAATCCGAAGGTAGAGCAGATGGTAAGACGCTCTCACAATTAGTGAGAAACGCTCTTTCCTAATCTTCTAACTCAACACTTGATCCGATTCAGCAGGCAAAGATTTATGAGGCTTTAGAGTCTCACTTCGGCTTTACAACCTTCAGGGAGGGGCAAGAAGAAGTCATTACGAAGGTGCTCTCGGGGCATTCTTGTCTCGCAGTCTTTCCCACAGGATCGGGGAAGAGTCTGTGTTATCAGCTCCCGGCCTTAATGACTTCGGGGCTTACGATTGTCATTTCCCCCCTCCTTGCCCTGATGAAGGATCAGGAGCATAACTTGCGGCGCCGAGGGATTGCCGCGAGGAGACTAGATTCCAGTCTCAGTTCAGAAGAAGTTTCGGTTGTCTTACAAGAGCTGCAGGATCAAACTCTAAAGATTCTCTTTGTTTCTCCGGAGCGCTTCTCCCAAGCCCCGTTTTTGCGACGTCTCAAGTCTCAAGCGCTCTCGCTAGTCTCCATAGATGAAGCCCACTGTATCTCTGAGTGGGGGCATACCTTTAGGCCAGATTACCTAAAGATCGCGCAAGCCCTTAAGAAACTCCCTCCTAGCCCAGTGCTCGCTCTCACCGCTACTGCCACCCCTCGTGTCAGTCGTGATATTTGTAAGAGCTTTCGAATCGATTCGATGAACCATATTCAAACAGGGTTTCATCGTCCTCACCTTGCTCTCTCGATTCAGCAGGTGACTCAGGAGAGTAGAGATGAGGTTCTCTTATCACACCTACGATCACACCCTAATGAGCCGACAATCATCTACGTCACACGTCAGATGACGACCGAATTTCTCACAACGTATCTCAAACGACAGGGGATATCGCAGGTGAGGAGCTATCATGCAGGAATGGGCATCCAAAAGCGCCAAGAAATTCAAGAGGAGTTTATGTCGGGGCGATGTCAGATCATTGTCGCAACCATTGCCTTTGGGATGGGGATTGATAAGGCTGATATCAGGTATGTGTACCACTACAACCTCCCAAAGTCGTTTGAGAACTATATCCAAGAAACAGGAAGAGCTGGGCGAGACAGAAACCCCGCACGTGGGGTAATGCTCGCATGTGCTGACGACTTCCGTGTCTTAGAGAACTTTATCTACGCTAGACGCCCCAGTAGCCATAGCATTGCCGAACTCTCCTTTATGTGCCTGGGAGCAGACCACGTCTTGCTCAACCGCTATGAGGTTTCAACCTCTCTTGATATCAAGCAAGAAGTCATCGAATCTATTCTCGTCTTTCTGGAGCTAAAGGGGTTTATCAAACCGCTTGGCAAGCGATTTGATGAGTATACGATCACGTTGTTGCAACCACTTCATAAAGTTTTCCAAGGTCGGAGTAAAAAACAACGATCGTTGTTAGAGCTGCTTTTTACAGAATCCACCAGATCTCCCAAAAAGCATACAAACTACCTCTGTAATATTTCTGACTTTACGTTAGAATATTCCGTGAGCGAAAAGCAACTGATCGCTCTACTTAAGGAGTTGGAAGCAATGGGTGAAGTGGCGCTCAAGCCTCGCAAGTTTTTGTGCATGCATAAGCTCACAAAGAAAGGCCAGCAAACCACTCCGGTCGCTCTCAAGCACCTCATCGAGGAATACTTTACGCAACAGGAGGAGCGAGAACTGCTACGCTTAGAAAATATTTCAGATTTGATTCACCACTCAGCCTGTATTGAGCAAACCTTACTCCGTTACTTTGGGGACGAGACGCCTCCATGCAATCAATGTTCACACTGTGTAGGAGAGCGCCCAGCGGAAGACTTGCTTAGAACTTCCGCCGATACCCTGACGCAATTGGAGATCGAATCCCTACATACCCTCTATCGGCAAAAGCACGCGAGCTTGTCCAGCGCTCTTCAACTCACCAAGTTTCTCTGTGGCATTACGAGCCCTGCTACGACACGAGCACGACTTACCACGACACACGACCTTTTTGGAGCTCTTGCACATCACTCCTTTCAGGAAGTCCTTTCACATTGCGAGGCCCTAGTTACATGAGATGACCTTTTCGGAGGGGCGTATTTGATCGAAGACCCATTTCAGAAGGGGGGTTTATGTCTCTAATGTCGCAAAAAAGTCGCATTGAATGAATACACAGAAACTTTCTTGTCCTTTAGAATTGCTTCTCTGTGATCTGGTCAATACAGGTAGCGATGTTATGAAATCATTCATTACTCTAATAATCGCAACCGTCTTTTTGAGTTCCTGTGCTATTCACCGGAATGCCTCTCCTTCCTCTGGAGCATCTCTACAGGAATACCGCTCTTATGATAGACCAGCTTCTCTGCCATCAAACCCTTCGGCGGTAAGAGTTAAGGTCTCCCTCTCAAACCAAATGGTTTATGTGATGGAAGGCTCTAAGCCACTACTTGTGATGCCTGTATCTGTGGGTAAGCCTGCCAAGCCAACTCCTAAAGGAAACTTTAGAATCTTTGGTAAGAATCATTACAGACGTGCCAATTCTCATGGTTACGCTTACCATGGTTCTCGTAGCGCACCAGTAAATGCTCACAAGGTCTTAGTCAAAAACATGCCAAGCGGGTTTAAGTTTGTCGGTACTCCGATGCCATATTGGTGTGAATTCAAGACTGGATATGGATTCCACACAGGCTGGATGAAGCCTTACCCATGCTCTAGCGGATGCCTTAGAATGCATGAGAACTTAGCTCCTAAGTTCTTCAAGCTTGTCCGTAACGGCACTCGTGTAAACATTGCGAACAGCCAACCAGAAGATGCCACAATCGGACGTAACATCCCAAGGCCTCCAGATGCTTCACCTCTCCCAGATTACGCGCCAGTGCTTCGTATGAGTAATGCGATCTTTACGCACCACAAGGCACCCCAATGGCAGTAAAAAGGCGTTTCCTTTTATAAAAAATAGTCCTGATCTGGGCGATGTAAAACAGCACAGGCCAATAGGCCTGTGTTCAGATCGTTGTTTCTAATAACAGCGCTTTCTCACCC
>CAYUKP010000107.1:0-7175 GCA_964445335.1 uncultured Verrucomicrobiales bacterium | reverse complement strand
GTATAACGTTGAGACTTCTCATACTTTTCTTCATCAAAGACATCAGAAAACTCCTTAGGCAATTCAGGCTTGAGCGCCTTAAGGTTCAATAAAGTGGCGATAAAATCCAGCTTCCACAGGACGACAAGCAAGATCAAAAGTACGGTTCCAAGGGGTGTCATATGACGCCATAAGTAATGGAATACTCCCCATTGGCGCAAGCGTTAAGATGGACGCTTTTTCTTAGCAAGCTTTTGACTCATTCGCTGGTAAACCATAGATGCTATCAAGAGAAGGCATAAGACCACTGTAATGCCTCCCGCGGTATTAGTTGAGCCAACGCTTTCGAGTTGAAACACCTTCTCGGCAATCGCTCCAAAGACGGAAATACTCAATATATGCCCTAAAACACAAGAGAAGACTCCATTGAAGAGAGCTAACAGCATTAAGACCTTAAGCTTTTTCGTAAAGAAGGAGGCTATCGCGGGAGGAATGATCATCATAGCAACCACCAAAATACTACCTACCGCTTCAAAGGCTATGACACATGTAAGAGCACTCAAAGTCATTAATAGATAATACATGAGCTGAGGTCTCGCCTCGACCGATTCAGCATGCCTCGAATCAAACGTCGCATAGGTTAACTCCTTAAAGAATAGCATCACCACCGCTCCATTGACGCCAACAGTTATCAAAGCTCGCCAAAAGGCTTCAGGCGCTCGCGCATCCGATAGGGTGTAATCGAAAATAGCTGTCTCCAAGTTCCCCATTAAGACATGTGAAGGCTCAATATGCACATTGTCTGCCAAGAGCCTTTGTAAAACCAATCCTACCGCAAATAAGAAAGTGAACGACACGCCTAAGGCTGCCCCTTCCTCCACGCCACTCACCCGTTGCAAGAATCTCGTCAAAAGGGAACACGCCACTCCTGCCACAATCGCTCCAACAAAAAGAGCTGGAGTCTCAACCTCTCCCGATGCCAAGTGTCCAATAACAATACCAGGCAACACCGCATGCGCAATGCCATGACTCATCATACTCTGTCTGCTCAGATAAAGAAAGCAGCCAGGTAGGACACAAGCGATGGCAACCATTGCTGCCGTTAATACCATCCAGGTATCTATATCCATCCAAGTCATCGTAATTCGTGGGGTTCTGGTGGGATAAGGTGCTCGTCTAGCTCGCGCTGAAACAAAGACCTCAAATCTTTTGCAATTTCAGGAGTCGTAATCTCCTCGATACTTTCAACATACTGGTGCACCTTCTTAGGAGCTACCTCTGCATGTTCTAACAAATACATTTCAGTCAATCGGTGTGTCTTCGCGATTTCAATCGCCTGATCTAGTCCCTGTAAAGTCAAGCTCGCCTTACCCGCTGTTGTTTTCTTTAAGGCTCCTTTCTGTTCTAACCTTTTCGACAACTTACATTGCTTCGCTTCTGACCAACTCCGGCGCCTAAGTACCTCTGAAATGGAAAATTCTGTGAGTGCTAATTTCTTAGAAAAATCTAATCCACAGAAGAGCCTAACCTGCTGCTGAGCCTCTAAGCTATCAAATACAGCGCGCAAATACTGCCCCTCTTCGAGACGCTTCTCCATTTGATAAAATCTCACATACTTGGTGAGAACTCCCTTCTTACGCCCGATCAATAAGCTTAAAAAGAATAAAAGGGTAGAACAGAGAATAATCGATGCCCCAGCAGGGAGATTCGGCACCGATGCACTAATCATCGCACCGCATAAGGAAGCCAATGCTCCAAGCCCTCCTGCAATCCATAGCGTCTTTGTGAGAGATTGCGTCCACAATCTCGCCGTCGCTGGTGGGACAATAAACAACGCCATCACAAGTAACAGTCCCACTGTTTGCAAACCCACAATCGCCACGATCAAGCTTAGCAACATCAACCCCTCATCCAACCAACGGTGAGGAAGCCCCTGAGTCTTGGTAAAAGCTTCATCAAAGGAGAGGGCGTTCAATTCCTTCAGAAACAAGCATACGAGCCCAATCGAAAGTGCAGACACTCCCGCAAGAATCCAAGCTTCGCTCTCCACCATCGAGGCTACCATTCCATAGAGGTAATATTCTAATCCTGAACTTTGAGGCAAACCCGAACTCTGCACCACCGAAAGTAAAACAATCCCCAACGCATAGAATCCTGTCAGGGAAACGGCCAGCGCCGCATCTTGCTTAAGTCGCGTGCGACGCATCATATATTGCACTGTTTGAAGCGAAAGCCAACCAAAGATGAGAGCTCCCGTCACCAAAAAATAAATATTCTTCCCTCCTTGTTGAGTGAGCGTAGCGGACAGAAGAAACCCTCCTGCTACTCCTGGCAATGTTGCATGTCCAATCGTATCACTCAGAAGCGAACGCTTACGAAACAATAAAAAACACCCTAAGACACCACTTGCCATCCCCAAGGCCATTACCCCGAGGTAAATCACCCTCAGATTATGTTCAGGTTGCAGGAGACTCAACAGTTTGGTCAGAAAGTCACTCATTTACCCACGTTTTAGAGATTCAAGACGGCTTAAGGAGTCCGTAAGTTTCGTTAGCAGCTCTAATCGCCCGCCATAACACTTAGTCAACTGCTCCTTTGTAAAGACCTCTTCCGTCGGACCACTCGCTACCACACTCATATTTAATAACGTGAGATGGTCAAAATAGTCTGCAACGGTCGGCAAATCATGATGAACACAAATCACCGTAGCCCCTTGCTTCTTAAGGTCTTGCATTAACTCTAAAATAACTTTTTCAGTTGTCGCATCAATCCCAGCAAAGGGTTCATCCATGACATACAAGTTCGCATCTTGTACGAGTGCTCTCGCCAAAAAGACCCTCTGCTGTTGTCCTCCAGAAAGCTCTCCAATCTGTCGATCGGCTAGGGGCAACATCCCAACCCGATCCAATGCCTGGTCAGCCAAGATACGGTGCCCCTTACCAACCCAACGACACAAACCAATCTTGGTATACAAGCCCATGAGTACTACTTCGCGAGCCGAAATGGGATAATCCCAGTCCACACTTTCTCTTTGTGGAACATAAGCCACCTCTTTCTTTACCTTCTTATAAGGTTGCCCAAAGAATAAAACCTTCCCAGACGTCGGTGGAATAATCCCTAATATAGACTTCAGAAAAGTTGACTTTCCAGCTCCATTAGGCCCCACGATACCCGCCATACTTCCCAGAGGAACAGTTAAATCAGCTTCCCAGATTGCAGGCTTCTTCTCGTAGCATACGGTCACATGACTAACCTCTAAAGCTGGTGCATTATTCATGATAAAAAAGTGTAGAAGTAAGCTCTCTAACGTAGTCTAGTGTGCAAGGAGACCGTCCATGCCTTTCTCAGGGGCTTCTCCCCCAAGCTTACGTGTAATCAAAGTCACATTGTGATCAATCATCCCAATATATGTGCCTTCGTAAGTTCCCGCAGGCCCTGTCGCATCCGAATACAGTTCACCGCCAATTTCGAGATCATGCCCCTCCTTCTTAGCCCCTTCAAGAATCGCCTTCAGATTACGATCCGAGGTAATGTTTTCCACAAATATAGCACCTATCTTGCGCTTCACCACAAACTTTACAAGCTCTTGAATATCTGAAATCGCCGCTTCGGATTCCGTAGTTACCCCCTGAGCTGCTTTCACTTGAATCCCATACGCCCTAGCAAAGTAATTAAAGGCATCATGAGCCGTAATTAGGACACGGGACTTCTCAGGAATCGAAGCAATGGCCTTTTTAGCATACGTATCCAAACGCTCTAGCTTTGCCACATACTCTTGAGCATTCTTCGCATAAACCTCCTTATTAGCAGGGTCAATCTCTGCCAAAGCCACGCCTACGGCTTTCGCCCCACTCATCCACGCTTGCACATCATTCCATACATGTGGATCCCAGTGACCATCAAAGTCCGTAGGCTCTAACAAATACTCAGCTTCTAAAAGCTCCGTCACCGCATAACAAGCAATCCCTTTTCTCCCCATTCTCGCAAAGGAATCTGCCATTCTTCCCTCTAACATGAGACCTGAATAAAATACGACATCAGCCTTGGAGAGCGCTACCAAATCATCTCGGGTCGGCTTATACAAGTGAGGATCAACCCCCTCCTTCATCAAGCCTTTAACAGTTGCCTGTTCCCCCGCCACATTTTTCACTAAATCCGTCACCATCGTACAAGTCGTTACAATGGTGTAAGGGGATTTAAGCTCCTTAGATGCCCCCTGAACTACGGAGAGAAACACCACACATGACAAGAGAGTTTGAAAAAAACGCTTCATACCTCTCTTACCTATTGAGATGACATCTCAAGAACAACCCAAAAATTGAGTATTTTGGGGTTTAATTCTCTCTCTTAGGCTATGAGAACGCCTAATGTCTCCTTACGCTTAAAAAAGCGAGACTAAGTCCGACACACGATCCGAACTCGTCGTAGAGGTCGAACCCTCTTTTTTCTTGATATTCTCCCGTAACTCTTGCTCCGTTTCAATATCCCAGTATCCACTATCTAACTCAATAAAGACAGAACTATAAGGTAAAGCCGTTTGCGTTTTAATAACCAACACCGCATAGGTATTCGAAGTCCCTTGCAATAGTCTATTAAGCGTAATCGAATCCAACTTTCTGGAAGGATAGGAACTGAGAGCACTTTTAAGCTCCTTTCGAAACTGATCTACTCCTGGAGCTTGAGAGTTCTTAACCGATTGCAACTCTCGGGCCGTATAAAACTGAGGTTTAATATGTTGTTTCTCATTAATGGTAGCAACAAGCTCCCTTACAATCTCTGGAGTCTCTACCGGAGCAACAACAGTCCTTACCCCAACTCTATTGTGAAAGGGAAAAGCCGCATCTGCAATAACGATCCAGTTTCTGTAACCTAACGCCTGCACCTCTGACCTCAGATCTTCTTTCCACACCTCACCTTTCGTTTGATCTTTCTGAGGGAACCAACTTTTGGTTAGCTTATCCGTATAAGATGCAACAGAATTAAAACCACAACTCACCATAAGGGCACACCCTATCGCGAGAAGTGTCATGGAATGAAGGCCAGTCAGGTGAGAACGCATATATGAAAGCTTCTAGCACATATTTTACAAGGTTTCAATGCTTCACTGTAAAATCTGAAAAGGTTTATTCTTGCTCTATATAAGACATTTCATAGTATATCACATAACCCTCTAAGCCATATGCGAATAGAATTTGTGACAGATACATTTCCTCCCGACGTTAACGGAGTCGCAATGACCTTAGGTCGCTTTGTTGACGGCCTACGAGCTAGAGGACATCTTGTCCATGTCTACCATACCGCCGATAGACCCAAACAATCAGGAGAAACCCCTCTCCCTTCTATTCCCTTACCTGGATATAAAGAGGTGCGAGTTGGGCTCCCTGGTCGAATGAAGTTTTTTTCACAATGGAAAAAAAAGCGACCCGATGTCGTCTATGTCGCTACAGAAACCCCCATGGGATACTCTGCCATTAAGGCTGCCGCCACTTTAGGCATCCCTGTAGCTGCCGGGTTTCACACCAATTTTGACCAATACCTCCAAACATATAAACTAACAGGATTTAAGCCCGCCGCGCTTGCCTTCCTTAAGAAAGTCCATAACAAGGCAACCTGCACCTTTGCGCCCTCCCCTGAAGTTGTTGACCGGTTACTAAAGGAAGGGTTCGAAAACATTCAATTGCTCGGCCGTGGAGTGGACACCCAATTATTTTCTCCCGAGAAACGCTCCTCAGATCTACGTTCCGAATGGGGCGCGACCCCATCAGACCTTGTCTGCCTCTATGTTGGGCGAGTCTCTGGAGAGAAAAACATCCCACTGACTCTTCAGGCCTACGAAGCCTTACGTAAAGTCCGCCCTGATGCAAAAATGGTCGTAGTCGGAGATGGACCCGACCGTTCAGCTCTAGAAAAGCAATATCCAGACGCCATCTTTGTGGGCATGAAGACCGATGAGGATCTCGCAGCTCATTACGCTTCGGCTGACCTCCTCCTCTTTGCTAGCGAAACCGAGACCTATGGAAATGTAGTCATGGAGGCCATGGGGAGTGGCAACGTAACCCTAAGCTTCGATTACGCCGCTCCTGGGCGATTTGTCACAGACGGTCTCAATGGCTTTAAGGTACCTCTGGGCAACTATGAAGCCTACATCAAAGCCGCGGTAACAATTGCCCAACATAAGGACTTGCAGAGCGTAAAACTAGCCGCCCGTAAGACTGTAGAAGAAATGTCATGGGGAAGGGTTATCACTGGATTTGAGGTCAGCCTCCGAAACCTTGCGCTCTGTTCCGTTAATGCGCGAAACATTTCAAAGAAAAAGAGTCATACCTTTTCCTATCGCAGTATCTTTATCTCCGACCTTCATTTAGGTGGTGAAGAGAGTAAGGTCAAAGAAGTCGTAGACTTTCTTAAACATACCACCTGTGAACACCTCTATCTTAATGGAGACATCGTGGACGGCTGGGCTCTGCAAAGAGGGTCAGAATGGAAAAAGCTTCACACCCGATTCATCAGAGCTCTACTATCTAAGGTTGAAAAAGAAAAAGTAACTGTAACTTATATCCGAGGAAATCATGACGACATTCTCGACCGCTTTCTACCTCTCACCTTTGACTCGTTCAAACTTGTCAAAGAAGCCGATCACATAGGCGTAGACGGCAAGAAGTATCTTGTTGTTCACGGAGATGGCTTTGACAGTATTGCCACCAAACACAAGTGGCTCTCTATTTTAGGAGCCTTTGGCTATGACATGCTCCTAAAGGTCAACCGAACCTACAACACATATCGCGCCTGGCGCGGAAAGCCTCATTATTCAATCTCACAACAAGTCAAAGCCAAAGTCAAAAGTGCAGTGGCTTTCGTGGATAAATACCAAGACCTCCTCCGAGACCACGCCCAAAAGCGTGGATATGATGGCATTATTTGTGGACACATCCATACCCCTGCCGACACCATGATTGACGGTATTCGCTATCTTAACTGTGGCGATTGGGTAGAATCCTTAACAGCCATTGTAGAACATCATGATGGCACCTTAGAAGTCTTAAAATACGAGGACTTTGTCCGTAACCTCTTTAAATCCGAAATCGATTTGGAAGAAGCCATCGAAGAGTTTGAAGAAGTCACTGAAAGAATAAACGCTAAAAAAACTTCAGTGTAACTTTTTAAAAACAGAAGTCTGCCCTCCCATGCAGGCTTCT
>CAYUKP010000106.1:0-7180 GCA_964445335.1 uncultured Verrucomicrobiales bacterium | reverse complement strand
GAGGTGCTTGTCATAGACTCTCACTCTACTGATCGGACGCGAGAGGTTGCAGAGCAAGCTGGTGCAGTGGTAGTCGTAAATGATTGGTTAGGGTACGGGTATCAGAAGCGAGTAGGAGAACAGCATGCAACTCATGACTGGGTGCTGGATTTAGATGCGGATGAGATGGTTTCGGTAGCCTTAGCTGACGAGATACGTGATTTGATGCAGTCTGGCTCGCTGGAGGATGTGTATGCGCTCAAGATGGTAACGGTCTCCCCCCTCGGTAATATTTGGGAAGACAATGCGATTGCGTGGCGTAACAAGCTGTATCGTAAGAGTGTGTATCAAATGCCTGAGCATGAAGCGTGGGATCAATTGGATCTGCCAAAGGATATGAAGGTGTCGAAACTCAAAAGTCCGTATTACCATTATTCTTTCTTGTCCATTAGTGACCTGATGGTGAAGATGAACTCTGCAAGTGATGCCATGGCGAAGGCAAAGAAACTTAAGCCCTTACCTGTGTTGCGGATTCGCATTATTTTTGGGTTTTGGTCGTATTTCTTTAAGAAGTTTGTGAAGCAACAAATGTATAAGGAAGGAGTGTATGGGTTTGCCTGTGCTGCTGTTATCGCGGCGCAACGCTGGCTCACAGATGTGAAGATGTATGAGATGCATCGTGGGTTGAAGAATGAAATGAATATCATGTAAGCTATGATCTTAGATTTAAATCAGGCGCGCTTCTTAGGGAGAGGTCGCACTAAAAGTTGTTATGAGCACCCTCTGGACGCAACCAAATGTATTAAATTAGTGACCAACCCTAAGGCTAACCCAAGAGAACTACAGAAGGAGTTACGCGAGCTGACACGAGTGAATGATTGGGCTCACCCGAGAGTTTTGATCCCTAAGTATTATGGAGAAGCCCTGACAAACTTAGGGGTAGGTTATGTGTTTGATCGAGTGATCTCTCCAGCAGGGGAGGCTTATCCTACTCTGCGTCTTTTTTTAGAAACAAGCGAGGTCTCGGCCGAACAGGTTGCAACGCTATTGGAGAGTTTGTCTCAGGTGCTCGGCGAGAGTGGAATTCTCTTTAGCGAGTTAAATGTAGATAATGTCTTTCTCTTACATTCGGAAGCCTCTTCTGAAAAACGGCAATTTGCGATCGTTGATGGCTTTGGAGAAGGGAGCGCTATTAGGTTAGGAGAGTTTATCCCATTCTTTGCAGCTTCAAAGGTACAACGTAAGTTTCAGGCCTTAAGACAGGAAGTGAATGGTATTTTAACCCGTAAAAGGAAGGTGCAATGAAAAATGGTTTAAGCTTTGTTACGGCAGCTGATGAGGGGTTTCATCAGGGGTTGGAGGTATTATTGAAGTCCTTTGTAGTGGCCAATCGCGCCTTAGCTCCATTGCAACTCATGGTGATGGATTGTGGGTTGACTGCGGACTTTGTGGCCACTCTCCAACAAAAGATGACGGAATTTGGCGAGGCTGAAGGGGTGGAGCTAACCTTGGAGGTCAAGACCGCGGACTTAAGTCGTTGGCAAGGGTTTCCCCCGCATTGGGATAGCTATGCCGCGTATGCCTTTATGGAGGCATTACATATGGTGGAGACGCGGTTTCTGGTCTTTGCGGATGCCGATATGTTGCATTACAAGAACCTCGAATCCACGGTTCAGGCTCTAGACGAGTCGGGGCGTATGGTGGCGGGAGTGGTGGATAGTGACTACAAGACCTTAGCCCATGACTTCTATGTCAATCATCTCAGTCCGCTAGAGGAGAGTCAAGAGGTCTTACCTTACCTCAATAGTGGATATCTGATCTTTGATCGGTCGCGCTTTTTGTTTGAGGCGCTTGATCAGTTTATTGCGAGTGTTAGTCGTGAAAAAGCCCATGAGCGATTTAAAGGAGTCAAAAAGTTTAAGCATGACCAGACCTTGATCAATGCCTTTATCAAAGGGGATTGCTATGTGTTAGACGAATCCTTCAATTACTTCTGCAAGGAGAACCAGCGCTTTGTAGGCCTAGGGGAGCCTTGTAACTTTCACTTTGTGAGCAATCCTAAGCCTTGGGAGCCTGGGACAGCGGAGACTATTGGGCGTGAGGTTGTCTTCAAGACCGCGGAGCATGTCTTGTGTGGAGCGGGAGCTCCATTGGAAATGGAGATGTCGGGTCTTGATCGTGGAAAGATGGGGTTACTGAAGACGTGTTACACGATTCTGGGTAAGGCGAAAAAAGCGAAGAGATATCGCCAAGCGGAGATTTCACCTCAAGAGTTGCATCACCTCGCCCAACAGATTACCTCATGGAGCAAAAGCGAATGAAAATTGTGCATATAGTGGGGACGACTCACGCAAATGGAGGGCTGGAGAATGTGACGTTGCATCTTGCGCAGGAGCAATGTGCGATGGGGCATGAGGTATATTTGGTGGCGCATGAGAGCTTTGCGCCTAAGGTCGAGGGAACGAGGGTTACTCTCTGTCCCTTTGACTTCTCGGCGAGCCGTAACAATCCGTGGATGCGATACCAGCTTAACCGCCTGCTGAAGTCGCTCTCCCCAGACATTCTTCACCTTCAGGCCAACAAAGCTGCCTATTTAGGTTCGAGGCTCGGAAAGTGGGCGAAGAGTGTGAAGACGGTGGCAACTATCCATAATACCAAGAAGACCGTAGCGCCTTTTAAAGGGCATGATGCCGTCATTGCGGTGAGTCAACGGGCAGGAAAGGCTTTAGGAGATATTCCTCATCAAGTCATTTGGAATGGGGTGAACATTCCGTCACGTAGTGAGGCGCCTCTCTTTACCTCACAGACGGGGCGCTTTACGGTGTGTTCTTATGGGAGGTTTGTTCCCGTCAAAGGGTATGACCTCTTGTTGGAGGCGGTCGCGATGGTGGATGAGGTGGACTTATGGCTCATCGGAGATGGGGAGTTGCGCCCCTCTTTGGAGCAAAAAGTAAAGGATTTAGGATTAGAAGAGCGGGTGTGGATGCCAGGTTTTCGGGAAGACGCTATGCATCTAGCGGCCGCTTCGGACGTCTTTGTGATGAGTTCCCATAAGGAAGGGTTTCCTCTGACTATTATTGAAATGTTGCACCTCCGTCAGCCGATACTGTCCACGATCGTGGCAGGAGTGGAGGAAATCCTCCCGTCTGAGTGTATTGTGCCGGAGACTAACGCACAGAGTTTGGCGGAACGTATTGCGTGGGCCAAGGCGAACCCAGATGAGCTTAAGTGTGCTCTTCTGCCAATTTATGAACTGGCGAGTTGTGAATTGACCGTGAGTCGTATGGCGGAAAAAGTCGATGCGGTCTATAAAAGTCTATAAAAATAGGATGGAAGCCGTTTTTCACAGCTTCCATCCTGTAAGGTGCTTTGAAGAAAGTTTATTGGCCGAATACCAATAAAAACGAGGTCTCTATTAGAGACCTCAAGTAGTTTATGATATCAGCAATGGATTAAAAATACATGCGGTAACCAGACCAGAGCGTTGTCGCGTCTTCTCTGCCATTCTTTGTGTTGAGGGTTTCCCACTCTACACCAGTCATGATTTTGGAATTATGTCCGATGAAGTAATAGTTCAGACCAGCGTAGAGAGACCCGTGACTGTTACCGTATCTGTTAAGGATGTCTTGTGTGGAGTAACGGCTGTTGATTTTGACCCCTTCGTCTTCAGCAGATGCCCAGTAGTAAGCACGCCCAACAAGCTCAAGTTTTTCGGTAAGAGCGGTGTTAGCAAGAATACCTGCACCGTAGAAGAGTCCGCTGCGATCCGTGTTGTCGAGGTCTCCATTGTCACCAAGGTATAAGCTGTATGCCACGTCTGTCTTACCATAAGACTGCTCGAAGTAGAGTGAACCACCCCATTGAGTTTTACTCGCTCCGTTAGGAACGTCGTTCATATCTTTGGTGGAATATGTCATGTCTAAGGTTAATCTGCCATCAAAGACTTCACCAGAGATCGAGCCGTAGACGAAAGAACCGTTGCCACCTCTTGTCCAAAGGTCAAATTCATCGACCTTGGAGTTTGCGTAGAAACCAATCTCGGAGATTACCCCGTCTTTCTCTGCGATGACGTTAAATCCAGTTGTGTTTTCAGGGCGAAGAATGTCCGTCATAGCAGAACGCTCAACGGTTAAGATTTTCTTGGAGGAGGTTCTAACCTCTTCACTCGTATTGATCTTGATTCGACCAACGGTAAGGCTTAAGGCATCAAAATAGCTAATGTTAGCCAAACCTTTAAGGTCGGTTGTGAGGAAGACATCGTGCATTTGGCTATACCATCCTTGCTTCACATTGTTGATCCCACCGGTATCAAGGTTAATGTTTCCTTGGAAGAGGAAGTGGTCTAGGAATTGTGTTTCTACTCCGATACGAGACCTTCTCATTTGAACGTAGTTTTCGGAATCTCCTTCGCCAGCAACATGAGCTGCTTGCCAGTGTGCTCTTCCAAGAACCTTAGCGTATTGAATATACTGGTTGTCGGAATCTTTAAAGAAGGTGCCCCCTTCTTTTAATAACTCTTTATAATCATATCCACCTTCCAAAGCTGATACAGGAAGGTTTAAAGATAATGCGAGTAGCAATGTTTTGATGCGTTTCATAGCGAAGCCATTTAAATTATTTTTTTAAAAATTTTGCAAGTAATTATCCATGTGCGAATGTGACAAAATTGTAACATTAGGAGGGGTGGTAAATATTGACTTAGTGATAAGGTGGTGCTTGCTTAGATTTGAGAGTGTGAAGCTCTTATTAATACTTAAATACTTGTTATCATGAAAACAATGAAACTTCTTTCTGTCATGGCTTTATCCGCATTATCTTCTTTTGCTGGAGAGAAAATATCCATTAAAGGTTCTGATACGCTTGGGGCTAAAATGGTGCCGCAGCTCTCTGAAGTCTACAATGCGATGGGGAATGATGTGAAGTTCGAGATTGCTGCTGAAGGGTCTTCTTCGGCCTTTAAAGCTTTGCTTGACGGAACTGCTCAGATTGGGATGAGTTCACGTTCAGTTAAAGATACAGAGGTCGATAAGTTTACAGCAAAGGGGCAAGAGCTGAAAGAGCATGTTGCTGGAGTTGATATGATTGCAGTCATCGTGAACAGTGCGAATGGGGTGTCAGGGTTGACGAAAGATCAGGTTGAAGGGATCTTTACTGGATCTATTACAGATTGGTCAGAAGTTGGAGGGACTCCTGGTGAAATTTCAGCTTACACGCGTAATGAAACGTCAGGAACATATAAGACGTTTCAAAAGCTTGCGATGTCAAAGAAGGATTATGGATCTAAGACGCAAAAGCAGGCTGGAAATACGCAAATTGCAGAGCAGGTATCTAAGAATCCAAATGGAATTGGATATGTTGGGTTGGCATATGTTGGAGCGGAAGGAACAAAGGCGGTAACGGTTGATGATGTTGCGGCTGCTAAAGAGAATAAAAAGAATTACCCTCTTTCCAGAAACCTTTATTACTACACAATTGGAGAGCCTACGGGAGAAGCTAAGAAGTTTTTAGAGTGGTCTAAGACTTCTGAAGAAGCTGCCGCTGTGATTGAAAAGGTTGGGTTTATTCCTGCTAAGTAAGTCAGTGTGAATTAATGTTTTTTAGGTAAGCCCTTCTTTGTGAAAGAGAAGGGCTTTTTTCCTTTTGATGGAGGTGTTTTTTGGTCAAAAAAACTTTCTTCGATAGGTGACAAAAAACGTGACATCTTATAAGCCTCTCTGTAGGTAAAGTGGTTTAAGTTTATTAACACCTTCTTTATGAAAAATAATCAAAAGAGTATCTTTTCCCAAAATAAAGGTTTTCAGTTATTTGGGATTGGACGACAAGATTTTATCAAATACTTTTTTGGAGGGAATGCTTTGATTTCCATCTTAGCTCTTATTCTTATTACGACCCTTTTAGCTATTGAGGCTTTTTATTTCTTCCCTCAATATCAAACAAATTTGTCGATTTACCGTAAGTCAGGGAAAGAGTTTGTTGATATTGCAGAGACACAGTTTAAGCGACAAAAGGAACTTAAATCTCTGGTGACGCAGGTTAAGCAATATGAATTGTATTATCGTGCGGGAGTGGATGCGTATATTCCAGAGCTTTATTCTACGATGAAGTCGGTTGCGTCGGAGCAAATGTCATCAGAGATTTTGGCAGTTAAAATCGCAAAGAAGAGAATTTCAGAGAAAGAATTTATTTGGGGATTATGGGAAAAAGGATCGAATGAAGAGAAGCGAGCGTTTGGACAAAAGCAAAAAGAAGAGTTTACCCAGAGCTTAGCGCAGGCTCAGGAAGTGTTAGAAAAGAAGGCTTCGGTGGTTGTGCGAAATATTTCTCTCGGAGACTTTCCGGCACAATTTAAGCAAAAGGCTTTTCTGGTTAATCGCATCGATTCAAATGCTTTGGAAAATCTTCGAGGTGCCTTGATGGAGTATTTTGGGCAGTATTCTCAAACCACGAGTACTCCGGAGTATATCAAGAATGCGACGAGTGAGGGCGTGCGTAAAAGAAAGGAATTGGGAGAAGAAGAATTCTTCCAGAAATTAACGAGCTATGAGAAGATTCTGAGGGAATCTTATAAGCCGTATGAACAATACATTGATGAAATGAGGCATCAAACGCTCTTGGTGAGTGCGCGAACAGAAGCGTTTTTGTCTGCAAAAGATCGTAAAAAGGCGATCGAGGAAGGGATTCCTGAGGCGACAGAGAGCCGTAAAAAGGAGTTGAAGGTTGCTCTAGCGCGCCTCATTACGGAAGATCAAGATTATGATAAATTATCAGAGTCGATTTACAATACCTTACCTCGACATAAAACTCTATTGGAGGGGATGATGGCTCCAACTCTTCCGATTTTGGAAAACCTTCCTGATAAAAGTGAATTGACGGACAAAGGTGCGAGACGTTTGTATGACGAGTTGACCGAGGTCGCTGCAACATATGAGCAATTTATGAAGAATCAGCGCCAGAAGATGGAGGCGTGGAGGCATGACAAAGAAGTGAGCTTCGTGGAAAATCTCGGTGGATTTGCCTTTGGCAGTAAATGGGTTGCGAACAGTTCTTGGCATAACTTTTTTGGGCTCAAGCCACTCTTTGGAGGGTCGCTCTTTATTACGTTGATTGCGATTTCGATTGCGACCCCGTTTTCGATTGGGGCAGCGATCTATGTGAATCGCTTGGCTTCACCTAAAGAACAGGCGTTGATTAAGCCTTTGAT
>CAYUKP010000105.1:0-7194 GCA_964445335.1 uncultured Verrucomicrobiales bacterium | reverse complement strand
CAGTACAGATTTCAGGACAGTTTGTATCACCGATACAATCAGTGTCATCACAGTCCGTGCTACCGTCACCGTCATTATCGATACCATCTGTACAATCTTCCTGACAAAGAGCCGTCCCTAAACAGTCTGAATCATCACAGTCGGTGTCTCCATCGCCGTCATTATCAAGGCCATCAGTACAAATCTCAGTACAAAGAGCATTCCCCACACAGTCCGTATCAAAACAATCTGTCGTTCCATCACCGTCATTGTCTATACCGTCACCACAGTTTTCGGTACAAGCTGCAGCACAATCGGTATCATCACAGTCCGTTGCTCCGTCGCCATCATTATCGACACCGTCGGTACAATCTTCAGAACAGCTTGCATCACCCGAACAATCGGTATCATCACAGTCTGTTGCTCCATCGGCGTCATTATCAACTCCATCGGAACAATCCTCAGAACAACTTGCATCAGCAGCACAATCGCTATCAGCACAATCGACATCACCATCGCTGTCATTATCAACTCCGTCAGTACAATCTTCGAGACAGCTAGGATCCAATGCACAATCTGAATCGGCGCAGTCAATATCTCCATCACTATCATTATCTAAGGTATCATCACAGATTTCTACCCCACAATCCTGAAGGTTGACTACTGTAAAGGACGCAGACTGTATAGTACAAGCTCCCTCAACCCTTTCTACATAGTAAGTTGTAGCTGATTGGGTCGCAGTAACAGTCAAATCTTGTGTTGTAACTCCTGTCGCACTTCCTCCACTGTACCAAGCATAACTGTCTGCAGTAGGGGCGCTTAAGGTAATAGACTCACCAGCTCCACATTCATCTACGATAATTGTATAACCTGTAGCCGAGTCACACGCATCCGCAGTGGTGTAGGTAGCGAAGTATACACCTGCAGTACTCGTACTATACGCCGCACCAGTCTGCCCCGAAATGGCAGTCGTTCCCTCGTACCATTGGTAGTTTGACCCCCCGGAAGGAGCCTGCATCGTCACCTGCGCAAATCCAGCTCCCATAAAGAGGAGCGAGATAAACAGTGGCAACCACGCATATAGTTTATCTTTTAAAAAGTTCATTTGTTAGTCTGATAAAATTGCTTTCATCACAGAAAGTTTCATTTGTTAGAATTTATCTCCTCCTTACTTAGATGCGTTAAATGACGCGATCGTTGCCTTAATGTTTGCAAGCTCTGCCTTAAGCTCTTCAAACTCGACTGTATTCGTAGTAAGCGCTTCGTTTGCTTTCTGAAGCTCAGCAATTTGTGCTTGTTGCTCTTGGATCGCGTTTACGAGAACTGCGGTGAAATCTTGATACGAAAGCCCTTTATACTTCGTATCATCACCTTGCACCCCAATCATATTGTCGATCACAAGCTCAGGCATAACCTGCTCTACTTCTTGAGCAATGAATCCAAACTTCGTTGTCTCATCTGCATCTCTCTTATAAACATAAGACTTAGGGTTTAATTCTAACACTTGATCCAATCCATAAGACAAATCTTCGATTTGGTCTTTTAATCTCTCGTCCGACGCGTTTGTTAGCGACCCATAATATGTGATATTTTGAGCAAATGCGGTATCCCCAGTAGTAACAGCAATACCTGTCCCTGACATAATACTACTATTACGAATAGCTCCACTGATTGAGTTATTGTTTCCAGCAAGAATACTACAATCTCCTACATCATTGAGTGAGTTTTCAGACCCTGTGATCATACAATATGTCGTCTCAGTTAATGTATTATTAAGACCCACAACAAGGTTTCCGTCACGGGTTTCGTCTGCAGCTGAGTTATCAAGGGTATTACCTTCACCTCCTACGAGGTTGTTTCGAGAGGAGAGAACCGTATTTCCGTCACCTACGATAAGATTACGACTCGCATTAGCGTTTGGCTCAGCTCCTGCAAAAGCTTCTGATCTATGTCCTGTTCCTGCGATAATTGACGAATCAGAATCTACAATAGTATGACCACTACCTCCAATGAAGGAACCAAATCTGGTTTGATCAACCGTATGAGAGTCACCAACCATAATAGAATCAAGAAACTCTGTCGTCACTGTATTTGTATCTCCTACCACCACAGAACGCTGCGTGGAAACCAAATTATTTGCATTTCCACCAATGTAAGATCTATTCCCAGCTGCAGTATTATTTGTCCCCACAACAGCAGAAGCATCAATCGAAGCTGTATTACCTACTCCCATTACAAGGTTGTAAGAGTTTGGCACGGTATTATCACTTCCTCCGACAATATTTCTCGCATTGGAAACTGTATTTCCATCACCCGCAACTAACGAACGGCCACCTGAGACAGTATTGCCAGAACCCACGGCTAAAGACTCATCTCCTGATACTGTATTAGATGAACCGCCTGCAGCACTATTTGTTCCTGACGCATAAGATCCTGCACCGTCCACTCCTGTTGAGTCCCCCCAAGAGATTGAACCAGTCGTCCATTGGTTGTCCCCAATGTCCTCTCCTTCTAAATCAGTTGTTCCGTAAGTAGCCCAAGAACCGTCTTGAGTACAGTCACCACATTGGGTTGCGAGGGTGACAGTTGTTTGAGCACTTGCTGTCGATGCTAAAAGAGCAGAAGAAAGTGCAGATAAGAAAATAAGGTCAGCTTTTGATTTTTTCATATATTAGTTTTACTATACAAATATAAACTATCTAAAACCCTTAGAAATTTCAATTCAAAATGCAAACGGCCATACTCTTTAGATACCTTTTCCAATAAAAAAATTTCAGCAACCCGAAATTAAGACTGTATAATGAAAAAAAATGTGGATTAAAAAACAAATATCTACCACTAACCCTTGTAGTTGTCATTTCTGAAAATTTTTTAAATATTTGAAAAAAATATAAAAAAAATGAACAGCAAATGAAGATACATGTCTCATCCCCTTTATCTCCTAAAAGAGATCAGTAAATAATCTCTAATACTTTAACCAACAAAGGCTTACTTCTCGCAAATTAATTTTACGATTTAAAGGGAATAAAAACTTTATCGAGACTCCCTCCTTAACACTTAAAGCACTACTTGGATCAACATCCGAATCCCCGTAATGAACAACATAATAGAAAATACTTTCTTAAGCCTGTTCGCATCCAAACGTGACGCCAAAGATGCTCCTACAGGTGCACACAACACTGTAAGAGGCACGATACAACAAAAACCTAAGAGATTGACGAGTCCAAAGGTTCCTACAGGAGCATCCTGCGGAGTGACTCCCAAAATCAGCATAGTTAACATCCCAGGAAAAGAAATAAGCAAACCGATAGCAGAGGCTGTCCCAACCGCCCGATGTGCAGGATAATTACACAGAGTAAGTAAAGGCACAGAAAGAGTCCCCCCGCCAATGCCTACCATAGAACTCAAAAAACCAATCATCATACTCATAGCCCTTTGGGCACCCTCACTCGGTAGGCTTTGAAAAAGAGCAGCTTTTCCTGTTCTCAATAACATATTCAGAGAAGCCAATGTGGCCACTATTCCAAAAAGAAGTGTAATCCACCGTCCATCCATTCGGGTCACTAACCAACTTCCACCCAAAACACCTAAGAAAATAAAAAAGACCCAACGCTTGAGTAAAGAAAAGTCGACATTCCCCTTACGGTGATGAGAACGAATCGAACTAAGCGACGTTGGAATAATCGTCGCTAAAGACGTTGCCGTCGCAATCGACATCGCAGACTCTGGTGAGACACCAAACCGCTGAAAAAGAAAAAACAATACTGGAACAATCACAATTCCGCCCCCCACTCCTAACAAACCAGCCAAAACACCTGCAAAGCAACCTGTCGTAGCTAAAGCCAAAACCACAGAAGCGTTTTCCGTCACCCATTCTATTAAATTCATACGCTTAGACTCTATAGTCTCAGAAGAAGTAAAAGCTTCTTTTTAAGAGCGACAGCTGTGAACACTAAGTTTTGGCATTTTATATTATATATAGACCCTAACCCTCTTAAGTGCCTCTCAAAGTAAACTCAGAAGTAACGTAAGACTCTCCAATCCCTATGGCTTCTCTTAAACTTCACAAATTTCAGAGTCGTCCACCACAGAGGCGGAATCAAAACCGCCACCCAAACGATGATTTGATACGGATAGTCTACTCCATAATACGATCCCTTGTTGGCTCCGTAAGTGTGTAGCAAAACTAAATAAATCGCCTTTAAAACATACAGGTGAAGGACATAGAAAAACATTGCACCTTTACCAAAGGTAGCGAGCCCCTGAACCGAAGGGCGCCCTCCACATCTCTCGAAGAGCGCCAAGGCGCCAATCGAAAACGAAAGGGTCAAGGTGGTAAAAAGTAAAGAGGGCGGGTATTTGGTTAAACACCAGAAGAATTCCATAAAGGTATACGTAAGGCGGTCGTGCGCCTGCCACGGGTAGTCTCCGTAAAAATTTGCCCCCCTCACGACAAGGAAGAAGATAAATAAAAATCCTGAAAGGCGCAAAAAGAAACGTTGTCTCAACTGAGCCTGGGGAACATGGGTAAACCAACGACCTAGAATAAAACCGCCTAAAATGATGCCTATCCAAGGTAACACGGGATACGTTGTCCTCGCAGGGATACCAAAAAGCGAAATCCACTCCTTTTGGTGTAACATCGCCCAAGGGCGATAGAAAAAATGCGATTCATCGAGCTGAATGCCATCTAAAAGATTATGACCTGCGATAATTGTCAGAGAAAGAATCACCTGAGCCAATCGTGGGAGATGAATTAAACCAGCCAAAGTCACCATACAGATGCCGATGCACCAAATGACTTGTAAATAGAGCTTCTCGGGAGGGAAGACTCCTGTCCACGCAAATCCAATAACAGTGACCTCAAGCACCATCAGAAAGAGTCCTCGCTTAAGCAAAAATCGAGAGGTTTCTCCTATCGTATGTCTTTGACTATAAAGGTAGGCACCCATCCCCGTAAGGAGCACAAAAGTGGGGGCACAAAAGCTACTCAGAAATCTCAGAAAAATAAGGAGCGGGTCGGTCGTGGTGACATCGACCGGGTCGCTGACTTGCATATGAAGGTAGATAGTTTCTCTCACGTGGTCGATCAGCATAAGTAGCATCACCAATCCACGTAGAGCGTCTATCGAAACAAGACGGTGCTTCTGACCTGTAGAAGAATCTTTCATACACTTCATCACACACCGCCTTGCCTCTTTACCCTATGAAAAAACGATCTTAAAATTCGTACTTGTAAGAGATAGAAGCATTGATGCCGTCTCCTGGGGAGCTATAAGGCGCAGCAGTCCCCCCTGGACTAGAGAAATCGTAAACGTATTCATAATACGAATCGAAAAGGTTATTGACCTGCACGGAAAAAATCCCGTTTGACGTAGCATAATCCACCCCAAGATTTACAATATTGTAGTCACCATATCTCCCTGCATTTCCTTGCTCATTAATTTCATAATCTCCCTGCCCATCAAGAGATAAGCGAGCGGTCAAGTTGTCATTAATTTCATAAGATGCTCCCAAGGAATACACATGATTTGGAGTGGAGCGCACTTCACTCCCTTCCGCATTAGGGAAGCTCGTAGCAGGATTACTTGAGCCGTCTATAATTTCACTTTGCGTATAGGAATAATTCCCCCATAATGTCAGCTTATCAGTTGCAGCGTAATTGAATGCTAGTTCTAACCCTTTACGCTCCACCTCACCAATAGATTCATATCCTCCATTGTATGCATGCGCCTGGTACTCATCCTCTGCCACTTGTTGCCAAAGCGAGAAACGAACATTTGAACGATCTGAGAAATTATAAACCATCCCTACTTCACCTCCATCATTGATATTAGGCTCAGGAGTAGAAAACAAATTCTTTCCAATAGGAGATTGGAAGGTGCGCCCATAGTTAGCAAAAGTGGTTAACTGATCCGTCACATCATAGAAGAGATTAACCTTAGGCTGGAAGACCACATCTAACTCGGTGTCTTCTTGAGAGTAGACATTCTGCCTAACGCCTGCCGCATCTCTCACTTCATTATGGATTCTTCCTTCTCCTGTAATCTTATCCATTCTGACTCCTACGTTTGCACGGAATGGGCCACCATTATCAAACTCTGTAGAGAGATACCCGCCAAAATTATCTAGCGTAAAGTCTTGGTCTTGTCTCGTTCTTCCTGTAACAGGCCCACCGACTTCAGATACGGCATAATCTTTTTGGACAACATCTTGACGTTGGTAATCGAACCCAGCCTTTAAACTGAAGGCGTCAGAGACATTCCAATTAAGATGTGATACAAACCCAGTCATGGTTTGCTCATCAATTCGATGCCTTAAACCCCAACCAGGATTAAACTGAACAAAACGCTCTCTAAAAACATCATTATGGTATGCCTTCAAGGACAGCGTCACTCCTGCGTCAAAAAACTCCTTATCTGCAAAGACACTAAAGGAATTCACTTCTTTCTCTCCGCTATCGTCACTTGAATAATCAGCAGATGATTTAGGATTACTTCTGGCAGTCGCCGTGTCCAAATACCCTGGGGCATCTCCCTCATATCCCGAAAACCTAGCGGACGCGCCAACGGTCAAGCTGTCATCGAGTTCGTATGCCCAACGGCCAGAAAAGCTGTATTTCTCGGTATCATCATGATCGCGATAGCCTTCGGCGTTGCGATAGCCAAAGAAATAGTTTTGGGTGAGATCTCCTACTTGTGATCCAGAATAAATCTGTGCTTCCGTTGACCCAAAGGAGTCTAACGTAAGTTGCAACTCATTGGCCACATCAGTACGAGAAAAGACATTGTAACTTCCCGCCACATTATACATTCCGTAACGAGGATCAGACGTACCTTTGAAAACCTCGATTGACCCAATGCCCATAGAGAACATTTGATCGAGTTCATTGTAACCATTGTGAAGGTTCATTGGGATACCATCGATAAGCGTCTTGGCATGAGGGGTTACCCCATCTGTTCCAAATCCTCTAATCCCAACATCGGTATTAATAATACCTTGGTTGTAACGTGCGATATTCACCCCTGGGACCTTTGAGAAAAGCTCTAAAGTATCGGTTGGGTGCTCGTATGCTAACTCATCTAGAGTAATAACGTCCTTCGACCCAGCAAGAGCTGGAGTCTCGACCAATTCATAAGACGTTTCTCCAGACCCAATGACGACCAATGCATCAGACGGAACGTCCTCCTCTGTTGATTGAGCCATTCCTAGTGT
>CAYUKP010000104.1:5877-7225 GCA_964445335.1 uncultured Verrucomicrobiales bacterium | reverse complement strand
TTATGAACTTAAATAAAATTAAAGTCTACCTTTTGTTGTGTTTTATTGTTTTTAAGGCCAAATGGCTTATTGGAAAAGAGGTTTGAGGGGCGCTCTGACTTTCATTACATCCCGTTTAACGTGTCTTGAGCCACTCCGCAATCTGGATGGCACTGCGTTCAGAGATGCCACGGATGGAGGCTATGTCTGAGATGCTAGCCTTGCGGAGGCGCGCCACGGAGCCAAACCTCTTGAGTAGGAGAGTTTTCTTGTGTGGAGAGATCGCAGGGCAGTCGTCTAGGATGGATTCTCGAATGCGCTTTCGTAGGAGTAATTCATTGTAATTGTTAGCGAAGCGGTGCGCTTCATCTCGGATGCGCTGGAGGAGCTTGAGAGCGCCTCGATCATGAGGGATCAGAAGGGGGGAGGATTCGCCAGGGAAGAAGACTTCTTCTCGGCGTTTTGCGAGTCCAATAATGGCTTGTCCTTCGATGCCCAATGCCTTGAGTTCTCGGACGGCCGAGCTGAGTTGGCCTTTCCCGCCATCCACAATGATGAGGTCAGGGAGGTAAGAGCGGACGCATTGGGTATATTCCGCTGGAGATTCCTGAGGTTTTAAGCCTCTCTTTTCGGCTTGGGTGACTCCTGCTTGTAAGAGGCGACGGTAGCGTCGTCTGACAACCTCGGCCATGGAGGCGAAGTCGTCTTGCCCCTTGACCGTAGTGATCCGATAGCGACGGTACTTTGCGTTGTCAGGAGCGCCGTTGGTAAAGCGAACCATTGAGGCGACGATATGAGTCGAGGAGACATTCGAGATGTCAAAGCACTCCATGGTGTAGGGTGGGTGATCGAGTTGGAGGAATTCTCCTAATTCCGCAAGGTCTACGGTGGGCTTAACGGTTGATAAGCCCTTGATCGCGTTTCGGAATTGTCGAACGGGTTCGAGAGTCTTGGTCATATTATCAATGACATCTCGGAGTTTGGCCGCACGTTCAAAGTTCAGCGAAGCTGCGGCATCTTGCATTTCGGCAGTGATTTCCTTAAGAGCATCTTTTCTACCCTTGCCATTGAGGAGGTCGCAGGCGTCTTGGCACCGTTGCAGGTAGTCTTCTCGTGAAATTTTTCCGACACAAGGGGCGCTACAGTTTTTGATAACATCGGCGTGGCAGTGCTTGTATTCCTTCTCACCAGGGTTTTTGAAGTGACACCCTCTGAGTCCGAATTTGTGATTTAAGAAATCAAGGGTTTCGTGTAAGGCGCTGGAGTGGACAAAGGGGCCAAAGTATTTTGCGCCATCGGGTCTCCGGATACGCGTGATCGAAAGTTTAGGGCATTCATCGTCGAGATGGATTCGGACTTTTTCGAACCG
>CAYUKP010000104.1:4424-5777 GCA_964445335.1 uncultured Verrucomicrobiales bacterium | reverse complement strand
ATAGACCCCTGGGGTATGAGGGGTATTTCTTAATTTTTCTTTCACTGCAGGGGAGAATGACATGGCGGAATAAACAAGTTTAGTGAGGTGGTAAGGAAAATTACAGTCTGTTAAGCTTGCACTTATTTCACATTCTCGCCATATGAAATTATAGCAAATTTTTCTTATGAATGTAAAAACTCTCTTAGGACTCCTTATTTTTTCGATTTCTCCGCTCTATGGGCAGGCAGAAGAAGTTTCTGAAACAAGTACCCAGCGTCTGGATTTGTTAGAGCTTTTGGAGCAAGGCGGGGTGATGATGTACCCTCTCGCGTTTCTCTCAGTAGTGACCCTTTTCTTGGTGGTCTTATATCTGCTCATTATTAGAAGGGGGTTAGTGATTAACAACAGATTTATCAATCAAGCGGAGAATATGATCGTGCAAGGTGACTATCACAATCTGAGTGAGGCATGTCAGAGAAACCCTTCTGCGGTTGCTAAGATTCTGGGGCGCTCGGTAGATTTCTTGCGTGCGACGCCGTCTGCATCCCTGGGGGATATTCGTGACGTAGCAGAGGCCGAGGGTTCTAGACAAGCAGGGTTACTCTCACAACGGATTGCTTACTTGGCGGATGTGGGGTCTATCGCTCCTATGGTAGGACTTCTTGGAACCGTAATTGGGATGATTAAATCCTTCATGGATATCGCGGAAGGAAACTTTGAGGGAGTGAAGCAAATGCAACTGGCTAGTGGGGTGTCTGAAGCACTCATTACGACGGCGTCTGGATTAGTGATTGGGATTATCGCGGTTCTTTTCTATTCGATTTTTCGTGGAAGGGTTCAACGTTATATTGCGGACCTAGAAGCTGCTTCTACACATTTGATGGCTGTGATGTCATCGGTTCGTAATGCGAGAGCCCAACAACAAAAGCCAGTGCGCCCGCAAGTGAAAACAGAGGTGCCAGAAGATACGAAAAGCGAACCAAGTATTTAATTAATAGATTTTAGAAGTCCTTAGGGCGACTTTATTATGAAATTCCAAAAGACCCAGCCTCCACAGGCTACCATTCCTCTAGCGCCGATGATTGATGTCGTGTTCTTACTACTCATCTTCTTCATCGTTACTTGGAAGTTCTCTCGTGATGAGGTGGATCTCAATGTGAGTGTGCCGACATCTCTGCAGGGTGAGTCTACAAAGCGCCCATTGGGTGAGATTATAATCAATGTGCAAAAAGGTGGGGTATTGACTGTGGATGGTCAGGCTCTCTCGGAAGACCAGTTAACTACAAAGCTTGGTCGCTTAGCTGAGGCTTATAAGGATGAGGCTACAGGTAAATCTCGCCAGCCTGTTCGCATTAGAGGATCAGCTGAGGT
>CAYUKP010000104.1:0-4324 GCA_964445335.1 uncultured Verrucomicrobiales bacterium | reverse complement strand
AAGAAAGGTTCGCCCGAAGAAGACTTTAAAAAGTCCGTTTCTCTTACTTCGGAAGGGGCGATTGCAGGCTTGACGTTTTTGGAATTAGGAGTGTTAAAATATAAAGCCGAAGAGGGGGGGCAAGCTTTAGGTTATTTAAAGCAAGCGACTCAGCATCTTGAGCAAAAAAAACTACAGCACTATGCGCATTATTTGTTAGCAAATGTTGCGTATAACCAAGAAGGGTATGAGGAGGCGCAAGCTAGCGCTCAATTTGTCCTAAATAACTCAAAGGAACAGCAATATAAACAAGCGTGTCACTTGATGCTTGCAAGGATTTCTCTTAGTAAGGAACAATATCCTGAAGCGTATACGCATTATCAAGAGTGTTTGGACGCTGAGCAAGGGGCGGTAAAGGCTGAGGCGCTGAAAAAATGTACAATTTTGTCACAGACTTTAGATGCAGAAAAGACAGTTGATTATTGTAAATTGGTCTTGGAGACTGCGGATTTGAAGCCTTTTCATTCAACCGCGGCGTTACTATTGATGATACACGAGATGGCTCAAGAAAATCTCTCGCACGTACTAGATTACGAAAAATATGGAGATGAAGGTTTGAGCAAGCCTCATCAAGAGCAGAGGTTGTATCTATTGGCGAAGGCTTACGATGCGGAGAATGAGCGCGAGAAGGCAGTGGAGTTCTATCAACAACTTTCTAAACGTGCGGAATCATCTACAACGCGTTTTGAAACCGCTTATATTCTCTTTACGCGTAAACCCTTAGAAAAAGTAACGTTAAAAGAGTTACAGGAGTTCTTAGAAGAATTTAAAGAAGAGTTTGGTCAAGATACTCGTTATCAGAGTGTGACATTACTCCAAGCAGAGAAGTTTTATGAAAAGAGGCGCTTAGATGATGCGTTATCTCTTTATACGTCTTTGGATCGGAAGGCTTTGGAAGCTGGTAATTTGCAGACAGTAGATTATAAAATCTGTAAGATTCACCTTGTGAAAGAGAGGTTTTCTCAAGCAACCGATGCGATCAATTTCTTTGTTAAGCAATACCCAAAAGAGCAGAAGGGAGCGTATTTACATTATGATAGAGCGACCTTAGCTCTTGGGATAGAAAAGGTGAGTGAAGCGAAAATCTCACTTGAAAAGGTGCTTTTGGGGCACAAGGTGCCAGACGATTTGAAGTTTAATGCTCTTACGGCTTTGGCAAATGTGTGCCTTAATGAAAAAAGTTATCAGGAGGCTGCGAAGCATTATGGGACTCTCGTTAGGGATTTCGAGGGGCAGGCTGAGAAGTCACAGGATGTTCTAGATTGGAACTTTTGGTTGGCTTACTCGTATTATAAAATCGACGCTCTAGTTGAGGCGAGGCAAGGTTTTATTCGATTACGTGAAAAGGCTCCCGATTACAAGATACTTGAGGTGACTAAGGTGTTAGCCTTAATGTCTTATAAGGAAGAAAAGGTCGAAGAATTGCAACGTGAAGTCGCTAGATATCGTAAGCTGAAAGCCCCCCCTTTACCTGCAACGATTTATACTTATTTGGCTTTAGACTCAGCAAACAAAAAACTTTGGGTGCAAGCATGGTCATACTTTAAGGAAGTTCCTCCGGCGAGTAATGATGAGAGAGTCTATACATCTCCACTCTTGGAGTTATATACAGAAGCTGCTGTTGAGACGACGCATTACAAAGAAGCGTTGCATGCAGTTAAAATATTAGAGAAAGAAAGTCTGGCTCCCTATAACAAAGCTCGTAATTTGTATAGGAAAGGTTTGGCATTATTTCACCTTTCTGGAGCTAAGAAGGCCGAAAGTTGTGTAGTAGAGGCAATAAAGATTAATCCATCGGGTTTGCTGAAATATCAGCTTTTGTTGTTACATGGGAAGGTAGAATACGGAATTGGAAATAAAGAGAATGCGACACGCTTATTGAGGCAGGTGGTATACTTTGCCCCAGAAAAGTATAAAGAATTAAAAAAAGAAGCTTTGGTTGTATTAATTGATCGAATGCCTTCTCCTTTATCAGAGGAAAGCAAGGCTATCCTAAATGAGTATAAAAAAGAGCTTGAGATTTTACAATAATTTCACACGTTTACACTAATCTATGCGTTTACAACGTAAAATCCTATTACCTAAGACAATTTTCCTCGCTGTCCTCGTACTGTTAGGGGGGAGTTGTATGAGTTGGGGCCAAGAGTCCGAGGCTGACCAAGCGTTTCACAGGGCGTCTAAAATCTATGAATACGGTAGAAGTCTTGATGATAAATACGAGAGTCGTAGCGCATTGAGAACAGCGGAATTGAGTTTTAGGCGTTATATTGATAATCACGGAGGGCATAGTCAACGTCAGAAAGGGTATTATCGAATGGCGGTATGTCAGCTTCTGATTGGTAAGATTGAAGCTGCTGAATCAAACTTTGAATTTCTTATTAAGCATTATAAGAAGGGGCAACTGGTAGCCGCATCAGCTTATAGGTTAGGAGCGCAACGCTATAATGAGAAAAATTATAAGCTTGCGCAAAAGCACTTCAGAAAGGCGGCTCAAGAGAGTGAAAAGATAGAACTCAGACAACAGGCTCTCTATCAGCAAGCAAGATGTTTGATGTTGCTAGGGAATAAGAAAGCAGCGATTAAACCTTTACGTTCCTTAGTCGAAGGTGATAGGGGCGCTTATCAGGATACTGGGCGTTTAGCTTTGGCTCATATTCAATTTGAGCTAGCTATGTTTACCGAGGCGTTGGATAACTTTTTACTATTAGCTAATCAGCCAGAAATTCATGAGGACATTAAACGTGAGGCTCGACTCTACTCTGGGTTGACATATGGGAGGCTTGGTGATGAGGAAAAGGCTTTAACCATCATTGCAGAGACAATAGACGCCGAGGGGCTTAAAAATGAATATAAAGCGATTGCGCAAAATGAGTTGTATTCGATTTATTACAAGAATGGACTTTTTGATAAGATTGCAGAACATTACCGACATGGAGTTTACCCTGGGGAACCCGTAATTACTGCGGGGACTTACCTCACAGCTGGATATGCTTTCTTAAAGAAAGGTTCTTATCCTAATGCGATTCAGGCGTTTACTTCAGTGGAGCAGTTGGTTCCAAAGAGTTCGTTGAGCTTCGAGGCTGCCTATAGACGGATCTACAGTTTATATCAACAAGGCTCTCCAAACGTCGTGAGTAAGATTGATGAATTTAAAGAACTTTATGGAGGGGATCAAAAAGCCAACCCGTGGCATAAACTTTTGGATGTCTATAGAGCAGAGAATTTATATGCGCAAGGAGAGGTAGATGAGGCAGCAAAGGTATACCGTTCGGTCGATTCTCGAAAACTGCCAAGTACGGCACAAGCAAACTTTCTCTATAAGAAAGTCTGCATTCTTCACGAGAGCGGTGATTATAATGGTGCGATTAGTGCTGCAGGGCACTTTTTATCTGATCACTCAGCTCACGATTTAGTAGATGAGGTTCACATTAGAAGGGGCAACGCATATTTAGAGAACTCAAATTACGGGTCAGCTTTAAATGACTTTAAGCTAGTATTGAAGAATCAGCCTAAATCTGCTTTGGCGGCTTTGAGTCTACAGGGGATGATAACTGTTTATCGGAAGGAAAGAAAGTATAAGGAGTTGATAAACTCTTGTAGTTTACTGATCGAAAAGTATCCAAGCCTTAAAAAGATGGCCAAAGCTCACGCATATTATTGGAAAGGGTGGGGGTACTTTAAGCAAGAAGACTTTGCTTCGGCCATAGAACCATTAGAAAAGGCAAAATTTATTGCTCCGAAGTATTATAACGAGCCTGCAGGCATTCGCCTATTCCTCTCGAGTTATTATCTACAAGATGCGGATAAAATGAAGGAAACTTATCAAAGGCTGAAAGCGGAAGTCCCAGGGAAGTATATTCCGCCTCGTATTTTGGCATGGTTGGGGATTCAGCGTTATCAGAAAAAGGATTATATTACGGCAGCAGAGGTTTTAGAGCAATTAATTAATGAAGAAGACCCTCTAGAAACCCCATTGGATGTGTGGCGTTATTATACGAAGTCAAAGTTGGAATATAAGCAATATGAACAAGCTTTGAGTGCGGTAGAGCATGTGATCAAAAGAGAAGAAAAAGACTTTTGGAAAGCTGACGCTTTACTCGATAAAGCGCAAGCTTTGGTCAATCTTCAGAAGTATGAGGAGGCGATTGTGGCAGCGAATCAGGGACTCTATTATAAGCCTAAAGGAACAATTGATGCGAGTTTGAGAATGCTTATTGCAAAGGCAAATCACCTTAATGGGGACCCTGATCAGGCTAAGAATGATTATCTCTTGATAGCTGATAAG
>CAYUKP010000103.1:0-7261 GCA_964445335.1 uncultured Verrucomicrobiales bacterium | reverse complement strand
TGTAAATCTGCCTGACCACGCTCATCAAGCTCAATCAGATTCCCCGCAATCGCACCATCATATCGCCCGGGTTCGTCATAGTTTAGTAACACATCCATTTGTGGCCTACCGTAGCCATAGAGCGTATCCTTATCTGGCAACCCGAGCTCATTGAGATTCTCAAGGTAAAGTTCCGAGGCCGCATAAGGGTCAGAAATCTCTAGCTCTGACATAACAGCCGCAATGGTAGCGGCTCCGATCTGCGCAGCTGGTGAGGTACCCGAACTCGAACCATAGGTGTCATCAGGCCCAGCTGCTAAGACACCAACTCCAGGCGCCACAAATGAGACGTGCTCTCCGTAGTTAGAAAACCCTGGGTAGGCATTATTGTAATCAATGGCACCAACTGCCAGAACATCATCATGAGCCGCAGGGTACATCATAATTTCTTGGCCATTGTTTCCAGAGGACGCAATGATGAGACTCCCCTGCTCCTTTGCAAACTCAATTGCCCGATCGAGATAAGGACTCGTACGTGCAGAGCTCATAGAAATCGTAATGAGATCGGTCCCGCTCTCCGCAGCAAGGTAAATAGCCTCCGCTACCATAAAGGTATTAGACACTCCCGTCTCATCTGCGACTTGGATAGAACTCAAGTCGACCGCAGGTGCAATGGCTGGAATGCGACCATCCGTATCCCGCCATAGCGAAGCCATAGCCGTACCGTGTGGGTGAATTTCACCTTTGGAGTCGACCAAAGAAAAGACCTCTACTCCGTCATCAAAGACAGGATGAGGCAAAATCCCGGTATCGATCACCGCAACTGACACTCCTTCCCCCCAATGGGCATTATCCTCGGAGATTCCCATCCATTCTTTCATTCGCCCATGAAACCCCATCGCTCCAGGCGCCATCATTCCGTCTTCGAGAGGCGGAGGAATCATGGGAAAATTAAAAAAAGATTCGGAATCTTCTGGGAGAATAGATTGCACCCGACTCCAATCACTAAAGCCAATCCGTAAAGTATTAAACCGAGGATTCCTACCTAAAATACAGATCCCACAACGAGAAGCTTGAGCGACAAACTCTTCCAGAGAATCCTCTGAACCAAAGGTCAAAATTCGCTCATTTTGAAGAGCGTCTGGATCATTGACAGCCAACGTATCATCCCTGGAAGAAGTGGTAGGCTGACTCACAAAGGATGGTGCTACACCATATTGAATATGTTTTTTAGGCTTGGACTTTGGAGGTTCCACATAAGGTTCTTCAGATTCTAACCCTCCTAATTCCCAACCTATAAACGCACACATAGCGAGAATGCCCGCGCTGTAAAAATATATTCTCCAATTCATGATACGTCTTACTTCACCCTACTCTGTATGAGAGGTTCAGAAAATACTTTAATTCCTCTAATTTCTATTTTACTGGTAAGTATACATTTATTCCATGAGAGATTTACAAACAGAACCCCTATATAAGATAGAAGATTTAGGGGCGGCAATTCCCGATGTGCATCATGCCTGTTCTGTTTGCTTTCCGACATGGCAATCCGTAATTGACTATGAAGAAGGACGAGAGAAAGTCACCCGCGCTCTAGAGGCTGGCTATCCTAGATTTGTCTTTCATCCTGACGTGGCCGCGCTTAATGCCAAAATATGTGATGAGCTGGCAGCCCCAGATCAGCAGGCCATGGTCTTTCCCTTCAGGGTCGCCGCCCAACGAGCGCAACGTTTTCTGGAACGCCAACTCTCAGATGCTCTTGAGATCAAAAGCTTTAAAGATGCGTTTGTCCTACTCTATCCTGAGGGCGTCGCCGCTCAAGCCAAACTTTATTGGCGCTATAGTGGAGAAGGCATCAGTAGTAGACAAGCCAAGCGCTTGCTAGACACTCAGCACATCTCGCCACTCGAAGAACCTATTATAGAGGTGGAGGAGAGTGAAACGCCTCCTAAGAAGTCAGGACGAGACCTCCTAGCAGAATTCTACCACACCCCGCCAGAAACCCTACACCTCTGGCAGAGTGGCATGACTGCCATTTATCAGACACACCGCTATGTCGTGAGCAATAGACTAGGTAAGAAAACTCTCCAAATTGACTTCCCTTACGTCGATTGCATGCGTGTTCAACAGTCTTTTGGGGCTGGCGTTGTCTTCCTTGCAGACTCAAGAGGCGAAGATTTAAAGATTGCCTTAGAGAGGATCATCAATCGTGAATTTGCAGCGGTTTACACAGAGGTTCCATCCAACCCATTACTCAAATGCCCTCCCATCGCTGAAATCGCAAAAGCCTGTCGCACCAGTCAGACGCCATTCATTATCGATGACACCGTAGCCAGTCACTACAACGTTGACGTCCTAGATTACGCAGATGTTGTCACGACAAGCCTCACCAAATGGGTTTCAGGTAAGGGAGATGTCATGGCCGGAGCTACACGTATCAACCCCGAATCACCTTTTGCCAATGAGTTCATCCAATTCTTTAACGAACAGATTGAGAATGGGAGTTCTCTCTATTGTGAGGACGAGGAGACCTTATTACGTAACATTGAGGGATTTGAGACGCGAATGGAGAAGGTCAACAAATCAGGCGAAGCTGTAGCCGACTTCCTCAAAGAGCACCCTTTAGTAAAAAGAGTCTACTACCCTAAGTACAATGAGACGGCTAATTTTGAAGCCATCAAAACATCAAAAGGAGGATATGGGGGGCTCCTCTCTATCGAGCTTAAAAACAGTCGTAAGGCACCTGCCTTTTATGACGCCCTGCCCCTTACCAAAGGCCCGAGTCTCGGCACCGAATTCACTCTTGTGAGCCCATACACGATGTTAGCACATTATGATGAACTAGAATGGGCTGAGCTACATGAAGTCTCGCAAAACCTCATTAGGTTTTCTATTGGGACAGAACCTAGCGAACAAATCATTGCGGCGCTCACCACCGCCTTTGATGAGATCGCATAGTTTAAAGTATCCTCTTTTTAGAAGGTAACAGTCTGAATAGAAACCCTTCCGTCAAAGACGGCAAAGGTATTGTTCCCTAGATCAACTGCCTTTGAAACCACTCCTCCTTTCGTACCTTTCAGATCAACCTTTGCCCAATCCTTCTGCGGTGCAAACACATGTGCACCATGCATTCCTCCAGCAAGGATTAATCCATTGCTTGTCTGATCAATGAAATCAAATCGAAACTGCTGACTCTCTTTCTCATTAATTAAGACCTTTGGTTCGTAAGCTTGCGTTTCTTCATTGTAATCAAAGAGAGTTAAACGAGGCTCCGCGATCTTCCCATAATTTTGATGCCATCCGTCTCCGGCCAAGACTTCTGGGTTCTTGTCGGCGTCTAACTGAACCAGAAGCGCCGAACTTACCCCTCGAAGAGTCGGAAGAACGATCTCCTTGCCTCCCGTCACTAACTTCAGATCTCCATCCATCCCAATCGCATCTCCATACGCTCGCCCTACGAGATAATTGGCGCCATCCGTATCAACATTAGCCGCCATACGCTGACGAAATAGTTGCTTAAACTGCCACTGCCCATCCTTCTGAAAGAGCTTTCCTGTTAAGGTATGATACTTAGAGTCATAGAAGGTTATCAAAAAACCTCCCTCAATCTCCTTAAAGGTTGTCACCTGAGCTCTCTTACTAGGCTGCCTAAACAACGTCTGCTGATCTTTTAGAGACAAGTTGTAAGAATTCACTTCAACAGGTGCATCAGGACTTGAAGCACCCTTACCTGTGACAACAATAATGCGCTCCTCCGAATCAATAGTAGCTAATGTCGCAAACTGCACTTGTGATGCCAACTGTAACCGAGAAAGGTTTTCAGACGCTTTCTTAGCAAAGTCGATTTCATGCAAATCTAAAACACCATTTGTTTTAGAATATGTTAACAACTTGTTTGTAACGCCCGACTTATTCCCTTTTAAACTGAAGAGATCAGACGGAGCAAAAGTTGGGATAACAAAAGCACTAGAAGCACCGCAAATGATGGCACTCGTGAGAAGAGTTTCTAAAATTCTCATAATATTTATCTTACGTTAGACTCCTTAGGTATAAACAGCTTCAGAGGTTAAAGACCATAAGAATTAAAAACAAACCTGAGATGACGAAAAAAGGGAGCACTCGCCAGAATCCCCCCTTACTATATTTCCACTTAAAGATGGAAGATGCTCAAAAAACCTTAGCTCTGCTCTAACATGCGTGTTAAAGACTGCTCCGCACGTGTAATGAGGTCAGCATCCATTTCAACTGTTGGGCCGAGGGTATTGAGACAGTCGTAGAGCTTCTGAAGAGTATTCATCTTCATATACTTACAGTCCGCACAGGCACAGTGAGCAGTAGGCCCTTCGATCAAGTTCTTCTCGGGTGCCTCTTTTCTCAAACGGTGAAGCATCCCACTCTCGGTAACCACGATGATATTCTTGGCAGGGCTATTCTGACAAAAGGCGATCATCTTCTCTGTAGAGCATACCTCATCAGCTAAGAGGCGCACCGCTTGCGTACACTCAGGGTGTGCCACTACAGCCGCATCTGGATACTCGTCCTTAATCTTTTGGATCGACTCTCTCGTAAACTCAACATGCACGTAACATGACCCTTGCCACAAATCCATCTTTCTACCCGTCTGCTCCATCACCCAACTACCGAGGTTCTGATCAGGGACAAATAAAATCGGACGATCCGCTGGTGCCTGATTTACAATCTTCACCGCATTTCCAGACGTGCAGATCACATCACAAAGCGCCTTAACGTGAGCAGAACAGTTAATGTAAGCGATCACATAGTAGTTCTTCTCTTTGTTTTGCTCCAGAAACTTCTCCAAATCCTCTCCAGGACAACTGGTCTCTAAAGAACATCCTGCGTCCTTGTCTGGAAGAATAACTGTCTTGGTTGGGTTGAGAATCTTAGCGGTCTCAGCCATGAAATGCACGCCACAAAACGCGATCACACTGGCATCGGTTTCCTGAGCTTGACGAGCTAATCCTAAAGAATCTCCCACATAGTCTGCAATATCTTGGATAGGGCCGATCTGATAGTTATGCGCAAGAATGACCGCATTCTTTTCTTTTTTAAGGCGGAGAATCTCTGCCTTAAGGTCTAAGGGTGGTGTAACTGACATAGATTTTTCTACCTCGGACTGTAAGCGGTATCCCACCTCAGAACAACGAAAAATAAGTAAAAGATCATAAAAGCCTCCTCTCTCTGAAATTGCATAAAAAAGGAGAGGTTTAACCTCCCCTGAGCTTATTCAAAGAGTGAACGCATTCCCTGATTACTCGTGAATCAAAGGTGTCCCATAGAGGGTGTATCCTGTCGAATCCTCGATCTTCACGTCAATTAACTGGCCTGTCAAACGATCTGCGTCACCATCAATAATCACAATCTTGTTCTGACTGGTTCGACCCGAAAGTTTCTCCTTATTCGTTTTCGACGGACCTTCTACCAGAATCTGTTGAGTTGTCCCGATCAAGGCCGCGTTCTTCGCCATTGTGAGCTTTTCTTGCACTCGGAGTAATCTCTGATTGCGGTCTTCCTTCTCCCTTTCACTCAATTGCTCATCCATCTCCGCAGCCGGAGTATCCTTTCTCTTAGAATAACGGAAAACAAACGAGTTATCAAATCCAAGTCTTTCAACAACCTTTACGGTCTCCTGAAAGTCCTCTTCGGTCTCTCCTGGGAACCCCACAATAATATCCGTCGTAATCGCCAAGTCAGGACGCGCCGCCTTCATTTTCTCACAAATAGTGATGAATTTCTCATTCTTATACGGTCTTCTCATCGCCTTAAGAATGCGATCACTCCCACTTTGCATTGGGAAGTGAATGTGTGAGCACAGCTTAGGCAAATAGGTAAACGCCTCGACTAAATCGTCACGGTATCCAATGGGGTGTGGAGAAGTGAAGCGGATGCGCTCTAGCCCTTCCACCTCATGCACTGCTTCTAACAGTTGCACAAACGGACTCTTACCATCGACTTTCTCAAACTCGGTACGTCCATAAAGGTTCACAATCTGCCCAAGCAATGTTACTTCCTTAACCCCTTGTGCGACCAACCCCTTCACTTCTTCGACAATCTCAGGGATCGGACGGCCACGCTCTTTACCTCTCGTGTCAGGCACAATACAGAAGGAACAACGCATATTACATCCTTGCATAATGGAGACAAATGCCGTTGCACGCTTCTCTTGCCTTGGGAGATGATCCTTGATCGTATTCTGAGAGTCAGACTCCTCAGCCACATCACAGACATTACCGCCTGCAATCGCAAATTCTGGATTATCCATGCGAGCCTCTACTCTCTGCTTCAGAATATCATCTACATAGGAGAAGACCTTATGATACTTCTGTGTCCCCACCACTACATCAAGGTGTGGAATGCGATCGAAGAGCTCTGTCCCTCGCGACTGAGCCATACATCCCATAAATCCATAAACGACATTAGGGTTGTTTTGGCGATATTTCCCCATCATGCCCATCTTACCTAGTGCCTTTTGTTCCGCTTGATCCCTCACAGAACACGTATTGACAAGAATCACATCAGCTTCTTTCTCTTGGGCTGTAATGGTGTATCCACCTTCTTGAAACATATTTGCAACTTGTTCAGAGTCGCGCTCATTCATTTGGCAACCATATGTTTTAATGTAGACGTTAGGCATAATAGAAGATTTGGATAGTGTGTTAGCTTATAGAAAAGATAGTTTTCAGGGTCGCTTATCGCACATTAGAAGATTTTTGGCTAGTAGGTTTTTTCTTCTCCCTCATAGATTTAAAGTAGCATTCCCGAGAATTCCCCTGTAGAGAGATTTTATGTCTACCTCACCCTCTCCAAATCATTCCCCAGACGCTAAACCTTCTGATAAATCAGACAAATCAGGCTCCTCACTGAGATCTGTTTTACTCCTCCTGCTCATCTTGGTCGCCCTCTACTACACCAGACCCTATATCTCAGGAGAGCGTAGCTTCAGTAGTATTGAACAACTTCTGGCTTCTAAGCCCTCTCTCAAATCCTCTACTGATAAGGCCACACCTGCCTCAGAAGCCTACTTGGCCATCCCTCGTGTTTCAGATAAAAACCTCAGAACTCTCTTAAAGGAATTCAAAACACGCTATGAGGCCATGCACTCCTCTGAATACCTCGAAACCAGCAAACCTGAAGTTGTCATGATTAAACCATCCCAGGAGGGTGATCAACTTTTAATAGAGATCGAATCCATCAACCCTGAAACAAAGCAAGTCATCAGTCGTGATATCATCTTCCAAACTGACGCCTTTGGCCGCTTTATTAC
>CAYUKP010000102.1:4657-7320 GCA_964445335.1 uncultured Verrucomicrobiales bacterium | reverse complement strand
AAGTCGGTGATTAGAAGAGGTGGTCATAGAAAAGAATTTGGTTAAGAAGCAAGCTTGCTGGCTAAACCAACAAACCGCTTCATACTCTCTATACGACCACCGTTTGAAGAAATCCGAAAAAAGAGAAATTATTTTTTTCAGTCATACAACTTACTCGATTTTCTACTTCATGGAAAAATCTCATCCACAGTATATCCACACTTTAGACCACAGTTTTTTAGTGTTTTTTAACTCATTAAAGCATTCTTAAGTTCTTTTTCGATCAAATGAGCCTTATATTGCCATTTTTTCTCACCTTGACATGGTAGAGGTCACTGGTTCAAATCCAGTATCGTGCACCATTTATAACTCCTTGTAAATAAAGGCTTCACATCAATAAGTGAAGCCTTTTTTGTTTCCCCAGCTTCTGTATCTCTAGCCTTTCAGTATCACAATATGTATAAGTAAAATGAGGTCAATTAATTCTGGAACACATTAAGAAAGCCACCCAATAAGCGATAAATAACTATCCAGATAAGGCGAGAGTTACGAAAGCCCCTAGACTACATAACTACTCAGAACCTGAACACTCACAGCTATATTCATTCCTTAGATTTATCGCGGTGTCATTCTAGTGATAATTCATCTGCTAATAGCTCTGCCTGTTTCAAAATATTTTCGGTTGCCAACAACGCCATATCTGGTGGATAACCAAAACGTTTTAAAGTCGTTTTCACTAGAGCCTTAAGCCTCGTTCTCACCCGCTCTTTCTTCGTCCAATCAATCGTTGCATTCTTTCTAACGAGATTCACCAAGACAATGGAAAGGTCTTTCAACGTCTCATTTTCCATCACCTCCTTTGCTGAACTATTATCAGCTAATGCCATGTAAAACGCGTATTCATAATCAGTAAGCCCAACATTTACCGCTTCTTTATCAGAGGCTTTAATCTCGTTCCCCATGTTGATCAGCTCTTGGATTACCTCAGCAGCAGTCAACACATTGTTTTGATACTTACGAATCGCATTTTCTAGCATCTCTGAGAGCTTTTTACTCTGAACGGCATTGCGTTTGGTTCGGGTCTTAATCTCATCGTTTAGCAGCTTTTTCAGGAGCTCTATCGCAAGGTTCTTCTGCTCCATGCCTCGCACCTCCTCCATGAAGTCATCAGAAAGAATAGACACATCAGGCTTCTGGATTCCTGCGGCATCAAAGACATCGACCACTCCCTCTGAAACCACCGCTTTATCAATAATTTGACGAATTGCAGATTCGATTTCCCCAGAAGTTTTGCCTCCAGAGCCTCCCGCTTCATCAAACTTTGCCAACCTTGCCTTTACCGCTTGGAAGAAGGAAACCTCGTCTTTAACTTCCATTGCTTCATCACTAGGCACCGCCAGAGAAAATGCTTTAGAAAGACCATGGACTTCTTTACAGAACCGTTCTTTGCCGTCTGGCACGCCTAGCACAAAGTCTTGCGCTTCTACGAGCATCATCATTTTTCGACGGGTATCTGCTTCAAAATACTCCTCATACGCATACCCGTGCAAAATCTGAGCAACGACCTCCAGCTTTTCGCGCATGAGAGCTACTGCCTCAGACTGGTCAAAAGTCGGTTTGCCCTTTCCTCCACTCTCGGTATACGTTGCTAAAGCCTCCTTTAGAGAGGTTGCGATTCCTAAGTAATCCACGACCAGTCCACCTTCCTTATCTTTATAGACACGATTCACTCGGGCGATCGCTTGCATCAGGTTATGCCCCTTCATAGGCTTATCGACATACAGGGTGTGCATACTTGGCGCATCAAACCCAGTGAGCCACATATCACGCACGATCACGATTTCTAATTCATCAGCAGGATCTTTCAAACGGTCTGCTAAGTCTCGGCGGTCTAGCTTGCTGGTAGAATGCTTTGCCCATTCCAAAGGGTCTGAGCTGTTACTAGTCATGACGACCTTGATTTTCCCTTTCCGTAAATCTTCGTCATGCCAATCAGGGCGGTACTTCACGATGGCTTCATACATTGCCACCGCAATCCGGCGGCTCATCGCCACAAACATCACTTTCCCCTCAAAGGCTTCCTGACGAGCCTCAAAGTGATCTATAAAATCTTTAGCTACTTCTGCTACCCTCGTAGGATGTCCGACAATCGCCTCTAACTGCGTCCACTTGGCTTTTGCCTTCTGGGTTGCCGTCTCTTCTTCTCCTTCGGTTAGCTCCTCAAACTCCTTATCTAATTGAGCGATCTTCTCCTCGTTGAGATTTAATTTAGCCAATCGTGATTCATAGAAGATCTTCACCGTCGCTCCGTCTTCTACCGCTTGCTCAATGTCATAGACATCAATGTAGTTTCCAAAGACCGCTGGAGTAGAGGCATCATCTCGCTCAATCGGAGTGCCCGTAAACCCGATAAAACTGGCATTCGGTAGGCCGTCCCGCAGGTATTTAGCGAATCCATATTTGATCACCGCTTCCTGAGTTTTTTCATTCTCCACCGTCTTCCCAGCAAAGCCGTATTGGGAACGGTGTGCCTCATCCGCCATCACAATGATATTACGCCTTGGTGACAGCTCTTCATAAACTGATGAGCCTTCTTCGGGGGCAAACTTTTGAATCGTGGTGAAAATAATCCCTCCGCCTTCGGTTCGGAGCAGTGTTTTCAAGTGGTCTCGGTCTTCCGCTTG
>CAYUKP010000102.1:0-4557 GCA_964445335.1 uncultured Verrucomicrobiales bacterium | reverse complement strand
GGTCAAGGTCATTGCGGTCTGTTAGCACCACTACCGTTGGATTATTCAGGGCTAATACCACTTTTCCCGTGTAAAACACCATCGAGAGAGACTTCCCTGATCCCTGTGTATGCCAAACCACCCCCGCCTTACGGTCTCCTTGAGGCTGGTCGGTGACGGTAGGAAGGTTGTTATAAGCCTCCGGATCTTCGTCCATCGCTTTAGTTTCGGCGGTGGCTCGCCTCGTAGACTCTACCGCTTTATTCACGGCATGATACTGGTGATAAGCGGCAATTTTCTTAACAGTCTGAATCTGCTTTAACCCATTTTCATCTTCACTTTCGGACTTCTCAAAGACTGTAAACTGCTTAATCAAATCTAGCAGCACATCAGGACGGAGCATTCCTCGACACAACACATCAAGCTGAGGAATTGTTCGCCCTTCTTCCCTAATTCCATCGACCGTCTTCCAACGCATAAACCGAGAGAACCCCGCCGTGAGTGATCCCGTGCGAGCCTCGATCCCATCAGACGCCACCAAGACTGTATTATAGAAGAAGAGCTGAGGCACTTCCGCCTTATACGTTTGGAGTTGGTCATAGGCTTTCCTCACCGTTGCCTGCTCATCAGAGGGGTTTTTTAGCTCTATCACGACCAATGGCAAACCATTGACGAGAATGACCACATCAGGGCGTTTCGTCACCATCGTGCCTCGTTGGGGAGCGGATACTGTAAACTGGTTCGTGACCTCTAGGCGATTATTCAGCGGATTCTCAAAGTCTACGATCGACACAATCTCTCCCCTCGTCTCCCCGTCCTTCTGTAGCTCCACTTTTACCCCTTCCGTCAAGAGCCTGTGAAACGCTTCATTACTCGCCAACAGATCAGGGGAGGCGATATCCATAACCTTCCGAAACGCCTCTTCCCGAGCTCGCTCAGGCACTTGAGGGTTTAGCTGCCGAATCATTTCACGCAGAGTCTCCTCTACTACCACCTTTTCAGGTTGCTGGCGGTTCAGCTCTTCTGGCGACACGAAGCGATACCCCAAGCCTTCTAGCGTCTCTAGGCAAAAGTCTTCTACGGCGGATTCTGTGATACGAGTAGACATGGAAAGCGACCTTGTATGTTGTATCTGTTATAAAATTTTATCAAGCGCTGTCTTGAATGAAGTATAATTTGATTCTAACCATAGAATACACTGTTTTTTATAAACCTCTGTATCTGTATGGTTTTGTAATAGAATCTTATTTTTTTCAAATGATACATAATGACCTAGCTCAGCTTTGATCAAGGTCTCGTTATTTTGTAATCTTTGAGAATATTTTTGAAAATCGTAAGGCGACAAAAGATCTTCGTCTAAATAGAGTTCAATGCTCACGCATTTTTTTAAATGTTTAATGGCGTAGCGGATTCTTTTATCTGTAAAATTGATTTTCCTAGGTTTTATCCAAACTGTCGTAGTATCCATTCTCTTGAATTTGTATTTAGCCTTAAATACGTTATCAATTTCATCTTTTAGTGTTGCCTGCGCCATTATACATTAATAATTTATATTCTCTTTAAACTCTACGTAAAAATTATAAATATTATCTCTCTATTTAAAGGCTATTAATATATGGACACCTCTCAATGGATTCCACCTTGTTCAATTTTGGCCATTTTGTTGACGTCAACAAAATGGTCAGCGATGGCGTAACCACTTACCTCACAAGCTGTTTTAGCCTTGTTAATAACGAGGTTAAATCTCCACCACTTGAGACTTAGAGAGAGGAGCAATACGAAGCATACTTCAAGGCCTGCCACACCACATCACGCCCCGAATCATCCAGCTTATTCTCGATCACCACTAAAGACCCTTGCTTGTCTAAGGCGAGCAAATCAAGCCGCTCTCTGGTCTCATCAAAGCCATCGAACTCTTTCTGAATAATGAGTAATTCCTCACCTAGCGATTCAGGCATCTTCGCAATCCATTCCTGTAAGTGCCCTCGCTCCGTAAAGCCAAGCTCAGAGAAGCTCTTGGGGACAAGCTGAACGATTGCGTTAGATGTGGGGTTGATTTGGTACATTTATTTTATGGTCAGGTAAGATTGGCGAGGGTCTGTGGGATTACCAGGGAAGGCTGGCTTTAATTTGCCTTCAGCTCGCAGAGTCGAGAGATAAGAACCTCTGAGGCTTACTGGGTCACGGTTCAGGAGTTCTGCTAATGCTCTAGTAGAGACATACTGTCCCTGGCATACGGTAAGGATAATCTTCTTCATCGTATCGGGTGAGACGCGCTTTTTTGTGCGAGGCTCTTTGGCGATCTCTTCTAGCGACTCTCTAAAGCGAGGTTCCAAGTCTCCTAATAATTCCACAAAGGGTGCCTCGGCGAAAAAGTGCTCAACTCTCCCATATGAATCTCGAGTATTCGGTTCTACTGCTCTTTTTTCCTCTATTATCATCGAGCTATCGTTCGTTATCTGAGAGCTATCCTCCGTTATCATCGAGCTACCCTCCGTTATCATCGAGCTACCCTCCGTTATCATCGAGCTACTCTCTGTTATCTGGGAGTTACCAAAGACATCTTCAGGAGCCAATGGCTCTATGCCATCAATAAAGTAGGTCTTCGACTTATACTGCCCCTTACTCGCCAATAGACCTTTGGCCTCCAGTCCTGATAAAAGCGCACTTAGATCTCTAGGGTGTACGGTCGTAAACTGGCTCAGACGGGTATGATTAATTGCTTCCTCACTGTAGGCTAAGACCAGATATCCCATGTAATAATCTTCCCGCTCCTCTTTTTAATCTTCATCAACGATTCTCGTCATTTGCTTAACATCGCTAATGAAAAGTTTTTGACCTCGTTGCTCAATAACCCCGACCACTTCCACATCATAATAATTTTGATGAATAGATAAAGCCTCTTGGTATTGCTGAGGATTCAGATGTAACTTTATACTTCTTCTCTTCTCCCCAACATGAGCTTTTAAAGAAACTTCACCTCCATCTAATCTAGCTTCAGAGGAGAGCTGAGTAATATTTCCTACTAAAGTAAACTCTTCTCCCCACGCTTGCTCTCTTAGTTTTCTAGATGCTCCACTAAGGTAAGAAAAATCATCATCTTGAAAACGTGCCACTGTTTTAATCGTCGGTCTTCCACGAGTTTTTGCCCAAGACATACTGGTGTCAATCACCGCTTCCGGAATGGCTTCACCAATTGCCACGAGCGCATCACATAAATTCGCACTCACCCCATTTGGGACGGCATCCAAAAAAGATTCTAAATTCGGGGTCGCAATTTGACTTCTTATCCCGCTTTCCAGAGAGTTTAATCCTTCCGTGAGTTTCATCGTCACCTTCCGATCATAAGAAACTTCTATCTCATTCTCCATCGTTGGAAGAGCCTCTTGAGGATCTGGAATGATTGGAAACATGACTTTTACGATGTAACTCCCTCTCTCCGTTTGTCCTAGCTTCACTGTTTTTAGGTAGTCATCCGTTTGTTGCGTAGCCCTAGCTCGATAATATGCCTTAGGAGAGTCTGCAGAACGGGCTGCACTTTGCACTAAGGTTTTTGTAGACTCAAAGAGTAATGCTCCTTTATCAAGGGTAATCAATCCTTGAGCAACTTCTGGACTATCCACCCGCAAACGAAAGACATCTGAGCCTGCTGCTTGTAGGTCAAAGATCAGCTTAAGCTCTTCTCTCTGTTCAAAGGCACTCACATCACGCACCGTCTCCCATATACGGCGATGATAATCAGGAAAGTTTTTATGCATCGGGATTAAAACCGTCTGCTCATCCTTCTGAAAAACAAACGCCTTCTCTGGATATTGTCCAACACACTTCCAGCCTTCCGAACGAAGGTAGTTACTAAGATCAAGTAGGGAGAATGTATTAAGATGTTCTTTTGTCATCAGCTTAAATAGGTTGGAAGGTAGATTGATTATCAAAAAGCGTTTTCAACGCCTCTGGGGTTAATAAGTTTTCTCTTGGTAGGGTAATACGGACTGTGGAGCTATTCTCTGTCTCAGGCATCCCTTTCAGACTTATCCACCAGCCACATTTGCGTAGGGTCAACTCCTGTTCTGAGACCGCCAGCCAATTCTCTACGTCTGCTGGCACATAAACTACGATCAACACACTCGGAATAATACAATCTAATCTGAGGTCATTGTAATTCTTTACAGGAAGGTCAAAACTCAAATCGCCCTCTTCTGGAACAGCATCAGCCGTGCATTTCAACTGCACTTCAATCTGCTCCCGTCTCCCACCAACCCGCTTCAAGATGACATCGATACTATCTCGATCTACCTTAGGTGGAATAGACTCGGCATCTGCCATGACTGCTACCGCTTGTAAATAGGCTCGGCTAAACTCCTCTTTTTTCGTGTTTAAGTCCATATGAATAGCTTCTTCATTTATAAGAGTTCTCCAAACTCCATTTGCTCATCAATTCTATTCACCAAACCTTTAAGCTTATGGATTAGGTCTATAATATTTTCTTTAGATAAATCCACCTTTTTTCCTTCTTTGTCATGCCCAGCTCGGTGAGCACAGTCATGCCGTTTTTTTACTGCTTTACTTAACTCATGCACA
>CAYUKP010000101.1:0-7368 GCA_964445335.1 uncultured Verrucomicrobiales bacterium | reverse complement strand
TCACTTATCTAGGGAGACATTTGCGAATCTTAAGTCTTTCACTATGAGGTAGAGACAAGGAGTAAAGACTAACATCAGGAGCGTCGAAAACAGAATACCAAATCCAAGAGAGATCGCTATAGGTACGAGGTGCAGAGCATAAATGTTCTTTTCAAAGATCATGGGAACAACCCCTACAAAAGTAGAAATCGATGTAAATATGATAGCCCTAAATCGTGTCCTCCCAGCATCTAATATGGCTTCCAATAGTGACATTTTGGCTTTTAGATTGCTATTGATCTTATCAATAAAAATCAATGAATCATTAATCACAATACCCGAGAGCGCTACTATTCCACAGAGCGAAATAAGACTCAAATGGACTCCCATAATCAAATGCCCCCAAATAGCTCCAACTGCACAAAAAGGTATTAAAGCCATAACGATTAAAGGTTGAATGTAAGACCTCAAAGGAACAGCTAAGCTCATATAGATCCCTAGTAGAGCGATTATAAAACATATCTTTAAGCTATCCAATGTTTCCGACTCCTCTGTAGACGCGCCCCATAGTCTATACTCTCCGCCTTTCACGTTTTCTTTTACTTTAGAGAGAACGCCTTCTTCTATTTTCTTAATCAGAGTCGAAACACTTTCGTCGGTCTTTTTTAAGCTTATATCAAGTGTCACAGCTGGTTTCCCATTTACTCGTGTTAAAATAGAAGACCTATCTATGACATCAAAATATGCGAGCTCTGTCACAGGCACATTCAACCGCAAATCCTTTCCTGCAGGAAACTTTAATGATTCAAGATCCTTAAAGGTATCACTTTCATTTAAGGGGAGTCGTAGCATAACCTTTATCTCTTCATCTGCTTTTTGGAGATTATAAATATTAGCCCCCTGAAAAGCATTTCTTACAGCAGTTGCAACCGCTTCAATCGAAACTCCCATTTGAACCCCTAATGACGTAAGTCCTACAAATTTTATTTCTTGTTCCCCCCCTTTGGTGGAATCGATAATTTGTAATACGTAATCTTCTTGTTGAAGCGCCTGCTTTACCCAAGACGTAGCATCCTCTAATGTTTCTCGACTTTCTGCAAAGACATCTACACTAAACAGAGAATTATCGACATCTGCCTGAGAAGAGAACTCAATAAAGTTCACATTTGGAAGCTTCTCTAAATGTGACTGCATAAAATAAGTGATTTGGGCAAGTGAAGCGTCTCGATCTGTCGCGCTCACCAGCTCAATAGCTATTTCACCTACATTTGAACTATATGTACTATAGCCTGATAACGGCTGCGCTCCTAACGACACACAAGAGTGAGAAATAACAGAACTCCCATCTTTGGCATGAAAGGTGTGATCCGTCAGCTCTACAATGTCTTGTATTTGCGAAAGGACTTTTTGAGTTTCCGCTCTAGTCGAACTATCAATTAAGGTGACGTCTATAATAATAATGTTTTCATCAAAGTCTGGTAAAAACTGCCAATCGTCCATATTCTGTAAGGTATGGAACAAGGTCACCAAAAGAAACGAGGCAAAGAGTCCACAGATAAAATATCTACACCTCAAAGACCAAAAAAGTAAGGGCGTATAAACTCTGCTAATAAACAAGCTAATACATTGAGGGAGTGGGTTATACCTTTTTACAGCTTGCTCAAAGACATTTTGTGAGGGGCTTTTGAGATTTGAAAGTTGTGCGGGTAAAAGAAGCTTAGATTGCAAAAGAGAGCAAAGTAATGTCACTATTACAACCACAGGGATACTTTTAAACAACTGTCCATTAAAACCTTCTAACCCTAAAATCGCAGCAAAAGCTATAACTGTCGTAAGAACCCCAAAGATTACAATAGTACTCACCTCATGCGTTCCGATCCAAGCGGCTTGATGAGAGGGAGTCCCTCTCTCCATATGCGCATACACTTGCTCCCCCACTACAATGGCGTCGTCTACAATGATACCTAAGACCACAATAAACCCCAAAAGACTAACGGTATTGAGCGTAACATCCAAAAAGGGCATCAAACATAAAGAACACGCTATAGAAACTGGAATCCCTAATGCAACATAGAACGCTAACCTGACAGGAAGGAAAAGGGAAAGCGTAAGCAAAACTAAAATAAGTCCATAGAATCCATTATCTATCATACGAGAGAGCCTTACCTCTACCTTAGGAGCTTGATTATTCCACACAGTCGCCTCGAAATGATTCGGAAGCCACGACATCCCCTCCTTAAGGTAATCTTCAACAGTATGACACACCTGTATCAAATCTTGACCATTCCCTTTAGATACAGAAATTAATACAGCATCTTGACCGTTAAATTTAATATCCATTAACCCCTCATCGGATACTCTTTGAATACTCTTTACTAAGTCTTTGAGGAACAGCTTTTTCGGGAGATCCTTGTGAACTATGGGCACCTCATACAGTTCATCAAGAAATGTTTTTTTTGAATGAAATCTAATGGAATATGTCCCATCATCACCACCTATTTCTCCAGTCGGAAGGTCAATTGAGTTCTCTTTAATAGTCGTCGCTAATGCATCTAGACTCATATCTAGCTCCAGAAGTTTATCCTGAGATATTTCAATAATGTATTCACTTTTGCCCGCTCCTATAACCTCCACCTGAGAGAGCTTGGTTTTGTTTTTATTAAAGCCTTGAGCGCCTGTAGGGATAAATTCGTGCTGTAGCAGCTCTCTTTTGACTCTCTTCGCTACACTGTATAATGTATCACGACTTTTTTCATTACTTGTGAGCGACACAAATAATGCATGTTCATAACGCTTCTCTCGACTAACTTTTACGCTTTCGATCTCTTTTGGTAAGCTTTTGAGCGCATCTATTCTTTGCCTTATCTCCTCCAAAGGCTCTTCTATGTTTTGATTAAACCCTAAATAAACCGAGATCTCGCCACTGCCCCGCTCCGCATAGGATTTAATCCGCTTAACCCCTTCGACATTATGAATTACGGACTCGATCGGAATAACGGTCGCTTTCTCTACCTCCTCAGGAGAGGCCGACGGATAATCTATTTCTATCGTCACAATCGAATAGTGGACTGAGGGAAGGTCTTGCCGATTTAACGACTGCCAATTTAAGCACCCTGCGATCAAAATGAGCACTGTGAGAAAATTGGCTAGAATTGGTTGCCTAGAAAACGTCTTAATTAGGGTCTTCATTTTACCACGTCTTTCTCAATTTTCTGCAATACATTCTCCCTTTTCGGAGCAAGCAACATCCCTGACGCAACTGTATTTAATCTGGAAACCACGACCCTCTCAGGAGCAACAAATCCCTCATCAATCTTTACATAACTTTCTCCACTCAAGCGCTTCACTAGAGAAATTGGCACTAATGTAAGTAAATTATCAGGAGTCACACCTAACAATTGACCTTGGTAAATACTTGTATTCTTAACCTTGTAGCAGCTAACTTCTTGCTCTGTATATATTTCTAAATCCACATAAAGCCCCATGAGAAGAGTTGGTGACAACTTTTGTCCATTATGATCAAAGTAAGCTGTTAATATAGAACCCTCTTTATTCACCAAACTCGCAAAGCTGAAAAAGGGCAGTGGCTTCAGATTCGCCCCTTTTACAATAGCTTTCACCGCATCATTCTGATGAAAGAACCCTAGAGATTCTGCGTGACCTTTTATAATTTCACACGAGACTCGCCAACAATCTTCAGAATAGATACTTCCCAGTAAACTATTCGGTGTTACCAATTGTCCAAGACCTATTGAGCGATCTAAAACAACTCCATCATAAGGCATCACGACCTTACACTTATCAATATATTTCTGAGCCATCGAAACAGCCATTTTAGAGACTTCTACCTCATGCTTAGCGACTTCAAGATGCTTCCCCTTCAGAGTCATTTGGTTCGGAGGAGCATAATCTCGTATACTATACCATTCTTCTTTGGCTATTTGAGTATCTATTTTGGCCTGTTCATATTGTAATTCCGCTTTAGCAAGACGCGCCTGACTTTCGATAAGTTCTAATCTATAAGCTGAATCATCTAACTCGGCAAGTAAGTCGCCTTTTTTAAGCTTTTTTCCAACCTCAAATGCAGGTGAAATTTTAAGAATTTCTCCTCGAACCTCTGAACTTAAAGGAGTTTGGCTGCATGGTTTTATCAAGCCTAGTGTTTCTATTTTTTCCCTATAAGAACTCTTCTTGAGAGACTCGACGTAAGCAGGTAATGCATTGTCAGAAAGCTGGTCTTTTATTGCAGTCTCCGCAAGAAGTGGCTCATTTTGTTGGAGTGCTTCAGGTGGCTCTTCCTGACTCAAAAAGTAATACCCTAAAGAACAAACTATTAATAAAGGAATCAGAAAAAACGTGAGTGACTTTAACCAAAATAGAAAAACTTTTTTTTTTTAGGATCTTTGTCTCCCTCACCTTCTGTCACTTTCGCCTCCAAAGGTTGTCCCAAGCCCTCTTTCTCTCTATTGTCTTTAAGAGAAACAGCAACCTCTTCCTCTTTTTTCTCTTCTATCTCAACAGGAGGGAGAGAAGGATAAAGAAAATCGGTACACTCAGAGAGGCGATTTACCTGTAACACCTTAGGCTTCGTTTGAAAGCTTTTCGTACATTTATACAGAGGTCGTATCTGGCCTGAGGAAAAATAAAAATCTTCTCTTTCCGCAAAAAAATGAAACTTATTCACTTTGCTCACTTTTACGAGACGTTCGAGCGTCACATCATACACATAGGGCTTAGACTGTCGTCTCTCTATAGTTTTCTCTTCAAAAACTAATGGCTTAAGGCAACTTGGACAGGAAAACCCTTTGTTATCATAATGTAAATACTTAAAGCTACCAGAACAATGCAGGCAGTAAAAAAGTGAATCTTTTTCTTTAAGCGTTCTCAAGTGTTTAAAAAGTAAATACAATAGTTAACAAAAGTAAAACGCTTTTACCATATTTTTAATTTCCTCCGCCCATTTTTAAATAAATGTCTATAGTATTAAGTATTTTTAAAAGCTTTAAAGCCTCTAAACGAGACTTTGCGTCCAATAATTTAAACTGATATTCATTCCTACGAGAGAGATTCGTCTTACCTAAATCAAAAAGAGATTCGGACTCTTTAAACGACTTTTCAAGAACGTCTACAGCCTGTTGCTTCAACTTGAGTTCTTTCAATAAGAAATTGTTTCGCACTAACGCATCATTGACTTCTCTAAACGCCGATAAAACCGATTGGTGAAGAGTAATTAATTCTATAGCGCTTTCTGACTTTTTAAGCTTAACATTAGACTTTAACTCTCCCCTATTTAAGAGAGGCATTGTCACCCCAGAAGCCAATTGCCACACCCCAAAATCACTCTTAATAACATTCTTTAATGAATTTGATGCCATTCCAGCAATACCTGTAAGAGAAAACCGAGGGTAAAGAGCTGCTCTTGCTTCTTTGACAGAGGCTTGAGATGCACGATAGCGTCTTTCCAAGGCAATTATATCTGGACGCTTCAAAAGCACTTCTGACGGAATTCCAACCTTCATATGCTTATCCAATAGAGGCAGCCCTTTAGATTTCACTGCCACTTGGTAAGTCCCATCACCCAACAGTTGTGCTATCTTTGCTTCTTCCCTATTTCGTGCATTTTCCTGCGCTAACACTTGAGATTTCACCTCTTTAATATGTAGCGTCACGTCGCGTAACTGCGCCTTCAAGAACTTGACTTCACCTCCTGCGTCTAGAACTTTCAATAAATACGCTTTCTTTCCTTGATGGTAAGAGAGCGCCTCATTTAACAATTTAATCTGTACGTCTTTCTCCTTAATCGTAAACCATGTTTCAGCAACTTTGGCAGACAATGAGAGCTTCAAGGCTTGTTTTCGCAAGATTAACTCATTTGTTAAAAGCCTATTCTTCTCACCTCCATAACGAATACGTTTCCATAGATCAATTTCCCAATCCATGATGACTCCATTTTGAAACGTTGAGTAAGTTGATGTAACAAAGGGGTTTTCTAAGATAACATTTTTCTCTCGGCTCGCTTCAAACGCGTATGACAAAGACGGAAATAAAGACGATTTTGTCGCCTTCTCGATAATCTGTGCCTGTTTAATGCGCTCACTTAAAATTTTTAAATCTGGCGAACAATTCCAAATTTTTTTGATAAGTGATCGTAACTCAGAGTCACCAAAAATCTTCACCCAATCTGTAGACGCTCCTTTTTGCGCAGCCGAAATATTGGCCCAACTTTTCGGCAACTTATTAACAGCATGATTCAACTCAGAATCAGCCGAAATATTTGACGAACATTGACAAAAAAAAGATACGCATAAAACAATAATTAATAATTTTGAAAGCATTACATTAAGACCTCTAAATAATTAAACAAATATCACTACGTTTCAATAAGCAATCGTTTGAATCGACCCTCGTGATAGGGGCGATTTCACAAAATACTTTCCAATATCGGCATTACAGACTCTAAGGCTGCTTCGTGCAATATCTCATGATGTTTCGTTCCAACGGTATAAACTTGTAACTCTCCACCAATGCATGAACTCCACCCAAAGCACTCTTTGTCTTTTGTTTTAATCGAATACTCAGCTTTTATTAAATGCATTTGAGCCTGTAAGAGTATTTTATCATTTTTGAGGGAATCGCGATTCAAAAGGAGTCCTAACGAAAAGACACTCTCAATATAAAACAAAACTGTTTCCACGTCCTCCAGAGTAAAAAACTCTTGGTTCAGTAACATATCACGAATCAGGCTGTTTCGAGCATCTTTTGATAAATCATTGAGTGGCAAACCTTCTGGTTTCAACTGATAGTTCATTGATTTTTTACACAACAGCTCTACACAAATCTTCAAATCTTGCATCGTGAATCTCTTATGAAAAGGAGTATCAAAAACCATCCGACCATCAAAAGATATGAGAGCTCTGACGTTCTTATGATTGTTCTGCAAAATACACCCCACTCGATATGCAAGACGCGTACCTAAACTATATCCTGCCAGATAATATTCGCCAGTCGGTTGTATTCTTTGTATTTCTTGTGCAACCATGAAGGCCAAGTCCTCATAAGATTCAACAGACTCGTCTTGTAAGATCTTTGATAAATCTAAAGCATAAAGAGAACAATCCATATTCCAAAGTTTCCTCATCTCATTAAACTCTTGCCACATTGTATAAATGGATGGCATACAGAATAAGTTCTTATCACTTTTGGACTCTTTTAATAAAACAAAATTCTCCGAAGAGTTAGTCGTATATCTATCAGATAGGAGCTGCTCTATTGAAGGGTACAGGAAGATATCTGAGAGTGTGATCTCACAATCTAATTTAAGCATAGCTGTTTTAGAAAGCAATTGCATCGCCAAGAGACTATGGCCTCCCAGCTCAAAGAAGTTATCTT
>CAYUKP010000100.1:0-7390 GCA_964445335.1 uncultured Verrucomicrobiales bacterium | reverse complement strand
CGACTTTTACCGTAATGTTTAAGTCATGTAAAAGCTCAATAATAGATGCTCCAAAACCATGTTTCAACACATGATCTTCGAAAGTGCATACTACTTTTGCTTGTTGAGCTAGACGAGAAATTGCTTCACTATCAAGAGGTTTAATAAACCTTGGGTTTACTAAAGACACACTATAGCCTTTCGACTCTAGTTCATCTTTCACTTTCTCAGCCATTTCAAACATATTTCCTAACCCTAGTAATAGGACATCAGCACCTTCTTGGAGAATCTCAGCCTTTCCTATTTCCAATATTTGAGGAGATTCTTTTATTTCACAACCCTCTCCTGTCCCCCTAGGATAACGAATCGCAGAAACCCCAGAATCATAATTATTCATCGTCCATAGCATGTCTACGAACTCATCTTCGTTTCGAGGCTGCATGTGAATAAGATCAGGAACATGCCTTAAGTAACCAATATCAAAAAGTCCGTGGTGAGTTGGGCCATCATCACCAGATAAACCTGCTCTGTCCATACACAATCTTACGGGAAGGTTTTGCAGAGCCATGTCATGTATAATCATATCATACGCTCGCTGCATGAATGTTGAATAAATAGCGAGATAAGGTTTAAACCCTTGAGTTGCCAGACCACAAGAGAAGAGCGCGGCATGCTCTTCTGCAATGCCAACATCGAAGTATTTATCCGGGTGTTCCGCCTGAAATATATCAAGCTTTGTTCCTCCAGGCATTGCAGCCGTAACAGCCAAAACCTTCTCATCTTCTTTAGCGAACTTTGTCAGAGCTTTACCAAACACTTCAGAATATGTCGGGAGTGCCGAAGGAGCTGTTGAGCCATCTGTTACTTGATAAGGTCCTAGCCCATGAAACTTCCCTGGCTTATCTAAGGCAGGCTTATAACCACGGCCTTTTTCGGTAATAATGTGTAAGACATGTGGCTCATCTGTTGTTTTAAGGTATTCGAAGGTTTTGATCAAAAGCTCTGTATCATGCCCATCAATCGGGCCAATATATCGGATACCCAAGTCTTCGAATAGAACTTTTGGCAACAGTAAGTTTTTAGCCGAATGCTCTATTTTATGTGCAAACTTCCTTGCTTCAGATCCCAAAATCTTCTGCACAAAGTCTGAGGCTCCATCTCTTAGAGCCGTATAAGTCGAGTGAGTTTGTAAGGCATTAAAATACTTCGCTATCGCGCCCACGTTACGATCAATAGACCATTCATTATCATTTAAGACGACAATAAACTTCTTAGTAGTGACCGCAATATTATTTAAAGCCTCAAGAGTCGAACCACAGGTAAAAGCGGCATCTCCAGCGACAGCAACAACATGGTTGTCATCTTGGTTTAAATCTCTGGCTGCGGCCATTCCTAACGCAGCCGATACTGCTGTTCCTGCATGTCCCGCACCATATTCGTCATGCTCAGACTCAGTTCTCAATAGGAACCCATTCAACCCTTTATACTGACGAATGGTATGAATTTCATTCGCGCGGCCTGTGAGCATCTTGTGAACGTAACCTTGATGTGAAACATCAAAGGTAAACTTATCTTTTGGAGTAGAAAACACACTATGCAACGCAATAGTTAACTCAACAACTCCCAAGTTAGGGCCTAAATGACCTCCTGTTTTGGCTAGCTCATTAATGAGAATTTCCCTAATCTCTTGAGCAAGCTGCACTCGTTGCTCAGGAGTATATGATTTAATATCATCTGGGGTTTTAATCTTTGATACGAGAGTGGACTCTGACATGTTCTATCTAGCTGGTTAAAATAAAGAAATTTCGCCTTCTTCAGCATCAAATTCCCCTTTTTTGAATGGGGCACCTTCTACAGTTTTTTGCGTAGAGTCAACATCAACTTCTGTTACTTTGATTCTATTTTGAGCCTGTTTGAGTAAATCTTCAGCAAATGCTACCAATTTATTTCCCTCTTCATGGCGTTTTATCACTTCATGCAATGGAAGCTGCTTGTCTTCCATCTCTGTCACTATCGTTTGTAAGCGTTCTATAGCTTCCTCTAGATGCATAAATTTTTAGATTTTTAGTTTCGTTTTCTTGGGCGCTCCGCAGCATAATACATCATAAACCCTCCTGTGAGAGGGTATGGGTATGGGTAGCTGGACATAATCTGACTTCCTGCCTTGGACTTTTTCGCAAAGTCCCCTGCTTCTAGCTCTGAATGAGTAATCATAGAGGCCCAGCCATCTAAAGCAACTGACGCAAGGTCACGGTTGGCCAAGTAACTTCTATAAAAACTCTTTGAGCCAAACGAAGACGGTGAAACGTGCACACCGGCAATAGGTGTTCGGTGAGACGCCGCTTCGTCTTGCATCTTTTGAAATGTCCTAAAACTGTTCGGTGTCCAAATGGCATTCCGGTCAGCATACCACGCTACAGCCCAAGGCTGATCTGAAAAAATAAATGATTCCTCTGGCACGATTGTGTTCAGTGAAAGGTTTAAAGCACTAGGAAAGTATGGAGGCCAATTAGGAATAATCTTCTTGGATCGAAGTCCCTTGATGACATCTACAGGCATAGCCAAAACCATAGGTGCACACGCAATGAGTGCGATGAGATAAAAGTGTGACTTCTCCCACACCCCATCTAAGCTATTAGATAGGGGCAATCGTTTCCAAAAAATTGCAATAATCGAAAGACCATACGCTATCATAATAGGCGTAAACAAATAGTGCAATTGATTTGAGTGCATCGCATCATCTCCTAGTCCGTATACCGACATTCCCAAAACGGCACAAAACCACAAAATAAGCACCCCCCACCTAAAAGTATTCACCGTTGGATTGCGGAAGTAATGAATAACGGATAAGAAGAAAAACGGAATAACGACCACATAACCTGCATACTCATATCCTACCGATATTTGACGAAACGCATTCTTTAAAAAGTTAAATGCAAGGTCTCGAAAGGCGATATATACATCTCCTGAATCCCCCGCTCTCATAATGACCTCATCTGATAAACCTAAACCTGTATAGAGAGAGAAAAAAGCCGTTCCAAAAGGGTTTCCTGTCTGAGTAAGGTTTTGATTCACAGGAAAGGCGAAGGCAGCCAAAGCCACTACCAAAGTCGTCGCAGAAACTCCTCCCATTGGTCGAATGAAGAAAAAACTATAAATAAGAAACCCTAAGAGCAACCAAAGCCCCATCCAGTGACACATACAGAGGAGGACTAGTAAAATTCCCGCAATAGACCCATAGACAAATCCGTTCTTGTCTGAGCTATTAGAGTGGTCTGTTGCGATATAGAGACAATACATCGCCGTTGTAAAGAGCAAGAGCATTAAGCAATTCGGCATTCCAGTTTGGGCAAGCTTCCAAAACAACTCACATGATACCAAAAGAATGAAGGTAAACCCTGCGATTGTTTCATCAAACATCTTCCGAGCTAACTGACTGGCCATAATCGCTGACAAAAGAAAGAACAAGACACTCATTCCACAGACCACACGATCTAACTTATAGACCGATTCACTATCATTCATCTTCCATTTTTCATACGATCCCGCATCTATGAGCTTAAAGACCCCTCCTAAAATCAACGGGTAAAGGGGCGAATTATAAGAGTCCGCACTAGCCACTTCTTTCAAGAAACCTGGTCGATCATGCTTCTTACTATATTGATGCATCGCGATAGGTCGAATAATCTTGGTTTTGTAGGCACCTCTAGACACCTCCCTAGCCAATTGCGACTTCTCCATTCCATCCGCCGTAGTGAGCCCTTTAAAATTAACAAATATATAAATAAATGCTATAGAAAGGGTAAGAGCCCATACTATTAGCTTACTAAAAAGAGATGCTGGAGTCATATCGTATTAAAACATTTTCTTATAAAGAGAATTTTGAAAGGTAAAGCGAGGACTTAGGAAATCCACACTTTATTTTCATATCATGAAAAAAATTATATCTCTCCTCTCTTTACAATACTATTTAGATGATTTTTTCTAAACGACACACCTAATCCCTTTCGCTTTAATTAATACAATGCATAGAACGCGTTCCATCTCAATTCAATACCTTGCCAGCATTCTCTTTCTTGTTTTGCTCTCGTCAGGTTTAACTCATGCTCAAAAGGTAAATAAGGAGTTTTTTGAATTAGAAAAACAAGTAGTAGCTACAGTAACCCAAACCAAGGAGTCGGTCATAGCCATTGTTATGAAGGATGCATATGGAATGACTGTAGGTTCTGGCAGTGGAGTTATTGTATCCGAAGACGGCTTAGTTTTTACAGCCGCTCACGTTGTGGACGGGTTTACTGAAGTCACAGCTATCCTATCAGATCAATCCGAACACCGCCTTAAGGTTCTAGGAATGAACAGATATAAAGATGCTGCTGTTTGCCAACTCTTAGAAGAGCGCTCATGGCCTTTTGCAAATATTGGAGATTCTGATAACTTAGAAGTCACAGATTGGGTCATTACTATGGGGCACGGTAGAGGTTATGACAAGACACGTACACCACCAGTACGATTCGGAAGAGTTAGAGCACACAACCCCGGACGCTTTCTCACCAGCGATTGTCCACTGATCGGAGGAGATTCAGGAGGTCCTCTCTTCGACCTTGATGGGAATGTTATTGCCATCAACTCCTCAATCAACGGCCTCTCCAAGTTTAATGTCCACGCGGGAGTCAGCGGGTTTAAAGACGATTTAGAACGACTACTCAAAGGAGAAGTGTGGGGACAACTGATTCCCAACGTTTTATACACTCCAGAAACCCCCGTCTTGGGCGTGGGGTGGGTAAACTCTAGAAGCTATTACCGCATTCGCGACCCTCGCCCTATCGTGGGCACCATCTATGAAGGCCCTGCATATGAAGCAGGTATTCGACCTGGGGATATGATTCGCAAGGTGGCTGATGAAGTCGTTACAACAACAGATGATGTAGCGATCGCTTTAGGTCGCCAAAGAGTCGGAGAACAAATTCAGATAACATACCAAAGGCAAAACAAGCTTTACACCACTGAGGTTATTTTAAAGTCGAGATTAGATCTGAACGGCAACCCCTATGACATTACCGTCCCCGAGCTTGCTATAGACGACGACTCACCTTATGTAAAAGCCAGCGACAAGCCTAAACTGTTAGAATCCCGTCTCAAACTCTTTCAATGGCTCTCTCCATTAGATAGCCAATTAAGTGACTCATTCATTCAACTCTACTCTCCAGCAGATATCTCTACTCCATTGCTCCATGCAACCGTCATTTCGGATGGATTAGCTCTCACCCCCTACTCTGCTCTCAAAGGAAGAGAACACAACCTCATTGCTTGGCGCCCAGGAATTGACTCGCACCGCATCAAGCTCAAAGGCGTATACCTTGAGCACGATTTAGCAGTCATTGAGATCCCTGGGCTGAAGACAAACCTCCCTCTCCTTAAGCAGCAGAAAGAAGTCAATCTAGGTGAGTTTCTCTTCACCATGTCTCAGAGCCATGGTGTCAATAGCGCCTCTAAAATAGGGGTTGTAAGCGTCGAAAAGAGAAATCTCAAGGCGTTCTTTGGAGTGGGTTCATCACATAGAAGGCATCCTAAAGGCACCATTATTGGGAGCGTATCGAAGGGTAAGGCCGCATATAATATGGGCTTAAGGCCTGGAGATATTATCACCTCCTTCAATGGGGTGGAGACTCCAAACTTTACTGATCTGATCAAAGTCATTGATGCCTTAACGGTGGGTGAGGAAATAACTGTTTGCTTTATCAGAAACAATCGAGAGTTTACCTGTGAAACAAGATTAGGTGGCAAAGGCGACAATAGTGAAAAAATCGCACAAATGGATCAACTTGGACGCAATAACCTTTCGCTTAATCGTAGTAGCTTCAAGACTGTGATCCAAAGTGACCTGCTCGTCGCACCAGAGGAATGCGGAGCTCCAGTCTTTGCTTTAGATGGAATGTTTGTAGGCATTGCGATCTCAGACGCTGGGCGCAACAAGTCCTACATTGTTCCGGCCAGCGCTATATCCGATGCTTTCAAATCACCGCCAACTCTTCCTAAAGAAGACCATAAAACATCTTACCTTGCCCCGTCCCCAGCACCTCTAAATTTCAGACGGGATAACACGTTTCACAATACTCCAAGACCAGAACCTTACACCTCAGAGATTTTCCGCATCTTTGAGCATTTCCTAAATAGATAATTAAAAGGCTCGTTTTCTCGTTGATTCAATGCTTTTCATGATCTTTTCGTTATGGAAAGCATTACCCCATTCGGCATCATTCAGTCTGTTCTCCCGGTCTACGGACTCATCATCTTAGGGGGCGCTTTGAGGCACACCCACCGCCTCCTTCCTGGAGCCGATAGCTCATTAATGAAAATTGTCTTTCATTGCTTCTACCCATGCCTCATTTTAGATAAAGTCCTCACCAACAGTTCGGCCAAAGACCTCACCTTACTCTTATGGTCTCTTCCCGTTGGATTTGGAATCATTGCTCTCGGCCTTATCATCGCTCGTCTAGGCGGACGACTTTTCAAAATCCCCAAGGGTTCCGATCGTAACACCTTCGCCACAACTGTGGGCATCCAAAACTATGGATTTGCGGCTGTCCCCATCGTTATGGCCTTATTCCCTGATGATACTTTGGGTGTTCTCTTCATTCACTCCCTTGGAGTCGAACTCGCCCTCTGGACGATCGGCATTGCCACCCTTCAGGGATTCTTCCCTAAGGACTTTAAATCCCTCATCAGCCCCCCCATTCTTGCTGTCATTATTGGCCTCATTTTAAACTACACTGGTGTTGGCGATGCTCTCGCCTCACGTAGCGCCTTTGACTCCCTATTCACCCTCCTTCGTTGGCTTGGCTCTTGCTCCTTTCCTGTCGCACTTATTATGGTAGGTTCAAATCTTCGCGACGAACTCAAACACTGCGTTCCGAGCTTCAAAGTCGCTACTTCCTCCATTCTTATCCGTGCTATGATACTCCCCGCTCTCATACTCACGTTTGTGACCCTTACCCCGTTTCCAGTCGAACTCAAACAAGTCCTCATCGTTCAAGCCGCCATGCCTTCAGCAGTCATGCCCATTGTCCTCGCCAAGTTCTATAACGGAAAGCCCGCCATGGCCTGCCAAGTCGTTATTTGCACCCAAGTTATCGGTATTCTTACTATTCCATTTTGGATCTCCATAGGTCTCATGCTAAATAAGGGGCTTTGATATAGAGCTATTAAGCTCGCCTTGCCAACTCTATCTAAAATTTCCAATTTTTTCACAACCACAAAACTTCATTCATGTAAGCCTAATAGGCTTGCTCTGAATATGGTTGTATATTAACTAAAGAAAGGATGAAGAATAAAGATCCATGGCCTCACTTAATTCGTTCTATTAAGAATGGGCAAGTGATCCCCATTATAGGCCCCCAACTAAGTACAATTA
>CAYUKP010000099.1:0-7512 GCA_964445335.1 uncultured Verrucomicrobiales bacterium | reverse complement strand
TTAAATCATAGAAATCATAGAGTATTTTCATCAAAGCTCTAAAAAGAGCCTCGTAGGGTTTTCTAAAGCTTCCTTAATCTTGATTAAGAAGGTTACAGCCTCTTTCCCATCAACCAATCTGTGATCATAACTTAAAGCCAGATACATCATTGGTCTGATCTCTACTTTACCATTGATTGCTACAGGTCTTTGCTGAATTGTATGCATCCCTAAAATTCCACTTTGTGGAGGGTTGAGAATAGGTGTAGACAATAAGGAGCCATATGTTCCTCCATTGGAAATGGTGAACACCCCACCACTTAAGTCCGAAAGCTCAATTTTCCCTTCGTTTGCCTTTTTAGCATATTCCTTAATAGACAATTCGATATCAGCAAAGCTCATTACATCAGGATCGCGAATCACAGGAACAACAAGCCCTTTGTCTGTTCCAATAGCAACCCCCATATCGAAATAATGGTTTTCGATAATGTCTGTCCCATCAATTCTTGCATTGATTTGAGGCACATCCTTAAGTGCATTCACCACCGCTTTCACGAAGAATGACATAAACCCAAGCTTCACGCCGTATTTCGCAACAAAAGTGTCTTGGACTGATTTACGAAGCTCCATAACAGCAGACATATCCACCTCATTGAAGGTCGATAAAATTGCAGATGTTTGCTGAGCGCTCACCAAATGTTGTGAAATCTTGCGACGAAGCATAGACATCTTCTTGCGAGTGGTTCGAGATTCATCATTTGTAACAACTGCCTTCTGTGGCTTAGGAGCTACTGGCTTAGGTTGCGCAACAGGCTTTGGACTTTCAGACGGTTGATCAGCTACCTTAGGTGCAGCCGCTTGCGCTGGCTTTGCTACAGACGCTGGAGCAATACTTCCAATAGCAGCACCAATTCCGACCTCTTCACCTTCACCGATTGTGATTGTTAAAACACCGTCTACAGGAGCCTCCAGTTCACTAGAAACCTTGTCAGACTCTAAAACAACGAGAACATCTCCCTTACTCACAGAGTCCCCATCAGAAAAGTTCCAATCCCCGATGCTAGCTGTGTTGATGGAATCTCCAAAGCTTGGGACAGTTAACTCAACAGGTTGCGCAGATTCAGCAACTTCTTCCACAGGTGTAACGCTTGGGGCAGACGACTGCTCAGGAGCGGCTACTTCATCTGTTACCGCAGTAATGGTAGCAATAACAGCACCAATTTCTGCCTCTTCACCTTCTGGCAGAATAATTTGAATCTTACCTGAAAATTCAGCTTCCAGCTCTTGAGAAACCTTATCCGTCTCCAGAGTGACCAAATTTTGACCTTCTGAAACAATTTCTCCGTCAGAAACGTGCCATTCACCAATACTTGCGGATGTGATAGACTCTCCTGCGGCTGGGATAATTACTTTATGTGACATAATATATCGTTTGTAAAATTTTTACGCCTCAAACGCGTTTTCAATTAACATTTTTTGTTCTGCTTTATGTTGAGCTTTGGATCCAGCTGCAGGACTGGAAGCTGCGTCTCTACCAGCATAGCGAATTCTGGTATCAAACGTATCGGCTAGTAGTGGACTAATGAAACTCCAAGCTCCCATATTACGAGGCTCTTCCTGACACCAAATATACTTGGTAACATTAGCGTATTTTGAAGCGATCTCCTTCACCAGCTCCTCATGATATGGATAAAGTTGCTCAACTCTAACAATGGCTGCATTATCGATGCCTTTTTCTTTACGGTAAGCAATCAAATCATAATAGACCTTACCTGTACAGAAAATTACTTTTTCCACATCCTCAGGTGCATGCGCAAAATCTGTATCAGGCAGGACTTCTTGGAAGGAAGTAGAACCTGTAAATTCTGAAAAGTCTGAAACCGCCTCAGGTCTTGTTAAGAGGCTCTTAGGCGTCATGAGAATGAGAGGTTTGAGCGTTTTGCTATGCTTCTGACGACGTAAGGCGTGGAAATACTGAGCTGGAGTGGTAAAATTACCCACAATCATATTTTCTTCGGCACAAAGTTGTAGGAACCTTTCCAGTCTAGCACTTGAGTGTTCTGGCCCCATTCCTTCATATCCATGAGGAAGAAGCAAAACTAAACTTGAAGGAGTTTGCCATTTGGATTCTGCTGACGATATAAATTGGTCAATAATGACTTGCGCGCCATTTGCAAAATCTCCAAACTGCCCTTCCCACATAATAAGCATATTAGGACACCCCAAAGAGTAACCGTAATCAAAGCCCATTACAGCCGCTTCTGAGAGCAAACTATTGTAAACACAGAATTTTGCCTGATCATCTGACAAGTTTTGTAGAGGAACATAACGCTCTCTTGTATCATTGTCATAGAAAACCGAATGCCTTTGAGAAAACGTGCCCCTTCTACAATCTTGACCAGAAAGCCTTACTGGAAACCCTTCCATAAGAAGAGTCCCCCAAGCTAATGACTCAGCGAAAGCCCAGTCCACACCTTTGCCAGCGTTCAAAGCTTGAGCTCTTCTAGGAATAAATCTTTTGGCTAAAGTCGGATGTAATTTAAACCCACTAGGAATATCCGTCAACACTCCTCCAACCAGCTTTAACTGATCTTCTGCAACACCTGTAACAACAGGCGTGTGACTATAATTTGCTTGCTCTATTGCGGTAGAACCAGAGAAAACGGTGCGCTCACCCTTCTCCTCTGCGGCTTTCATCTTGATGTAGCCAGCCTCCAAGCCATTCCAAATATTATCATAGACTTCTTGCGCCTCTTCTTTGGTTATAACACCTCCAGAAGTCAATTCGTCACTATACATTTGCCCGATAGGCTTACGGGCAGCAATTTTTTTATAAATATGAGGTTGAGTAAATGCTGCTTGATCCGTTTCATTATGCCCTTGTCTACGATAACATAACATATCGATGACAATATCTCTCCCCCACTTTTGGCGAAAATCTAAGGCAAACAAGGCAGCCCAGATTAACTCTTCTGGCTTTTCTCCATTAACGTGGAGAATTGGGGACTCAATCATCTTAGCCACATCTGTAGCATATGAAGAAGATCTCGCATCCTCAGGCATTGTCGTAAATCCAATCTGATTATTAACAATAATATGGATTGTTCCACCCGTTCTATACCCAGGAAGTTGAGAAAGGTTTAAGACCTCCGCTACAGGACCTTGCCCAGCAAAAGCGGCATCTCCATGCAAAAGCAGTGGCAATACTCTACTACGATTTGTCTCCTCACCGTCATCACCAAGAATACGCTGTCTCGCTCTAGCTTTTCCTTCTACTACAGCATTTACTGCTTCAAGGTGAGATGGATTTGCGGCCAGAGAAACGCGCACGCTTCCATCTTTAAGTTGAAGTGTTTTTTCATACCCAAGGTGATACTTCACGTCACCATCACCAGCCACAAGGTCTGGAACATAATTTGGAGTAAATTCATACAGAATGGTTTCAATTGATTTCTTAACAAATTGAGCAAGAACATTCAATCTACCTCGGTGAGGCATCCCCATTTCAATCTCATCGACCCCAGAAGATGGACATGCTGTTAGGATGGACTGAAGCATAACCATCAATCCTTCTCCACCTTCTAAGGAAAAGCGCTTCTCTCCAATAAACTTTTTACCAATAAATTCTTCAAGTAAGCCTGCTTCTAGCAACCACTTCAAAGCATTAACTTTACTCTCCTTAGAGAGGGCTTTAGAATTCGCCCTATGCTCAATTCTCTCTCTAATCCAATTACGCACTTCTGTATTGTGAATGTGCATAAACTCAAACCCGATGTTTCCAGAATACGTTGCATCCAACTGTTCGATAAGCTCCCCTAGATTCAGTTTAGTTCCGTTTCTGAAGAAAGCTGAAGATGCATCCTTCGACATATCTTCTTTTTTCAGCTTCAGTTGCTCTAAACTGAGTCTAGGGTTGTTTACCTTCTGAGGGTTCAAAGGGTTAATAGTCGCTTGAGTATGTCCGAGCGTCCTATAATTATAAATAAGGCTGACAACCTTCCCGAAGAAATCTTTTTCTTGAGGGTTTGCCGTGCCTGTTGCATTGCTACCTTCGGTCTCATCTTGATTAGGGTCTTGTGAAGACCCTAACTCAAAACCGTTAAAAAAGGAGGCCCACTCTGAATCAATAGATAGGGGGTCATCGAGCCATTTCGCATAATTTTCATCGAAAAGGTCAGCATTTAGTCTGGAGGACACTGAAGAGGTCATGACTTTAAGTTTAAGGAAATATTTTTTTAGTTTGGATTAACCGAACCTCTTAAGCAAATAGTATGAATGATACATAAAGTCAACTCTTCATGTAGATTAATGCTAATAACATAAATATTCCTACAGCTGTAAAATTGCTATAAAAAAGATTAATGTAAAATTCTGAATTAAGAACCAAACCTTAAAATCCAAAATTCTCCATAAATTTCAAACAACACCTATTCTGTTGAGAATATCAGATACTCCTTGAGCGTAGTTAAAGGTACTGATAATCCCCCCTTGGTCTACCACCCTTTTCATGAGACTTTTATGCCCGTTTTTTGGCACCCCAAAATAACGTGCAACATTAGCATGTAGCATCGAAAAGTCATTTAAATTATCCCCGACTGTAACACTTTTGTTGGGTTTTAATGAGTACTGACGTTGTATATATTGCAGAGCGGAACCTTTACTATATGCCTGATGAGTTAGTCGTAAGTATATACTATTTCGTTGGTAATCCAGATGAGATGTTTTACTCTCAAATTGCTCAATCAAATCTACAATATGAGATATTTGGGACTCATCTTCTGCCACAACTCCAGCAGGCTCGCCCTCAATACTTATCCATTGCCCCTTCGTCTGTGTGATAACATACTCTCGAATCAAATCTATAACATCTTCATTTTGACTAAGTTCAAAGGATAAAGCTTCACGCGCTTTAGTATTATAACATTCATCAGGTTGGTATCCACCTACCGCATCCAAATAAAAAATATCTCGTTCTTGCGTAACTAGATAATGTGGCCAACGAGGAATCGAAAACTTCTCCAAACCTTCTATAATATGCTCCAAGCTTCTACCTGTACATATGCCCCATGCAAAATTCACCTTTTGCTCTATGACATCAAGCGTTTTGAAAAATAATTTATCCACTTGATCCCCCCTTTCTGGGTCAGCCAATGTGCTATCAAAATCAAATCCAAATAACCACTCAGCTTTCCGCAACGCACCTCTACCAGTCGTCATAAATTTGATTATAAAAAAATGAGACTCCCAACGAGTCTCATTTTATAAAAATCTCTATATTGTAGAAATTAAAGAACTTTCATTTTACCACCAAATACGGCACTAGCGCCCAATCTCTCTTCAATACGAAGTAGTTGATTGTATTTAGCGATTCTATCTGATCTACTCATTGAGCCAGTTTTAATCTGCCCTGCATTAAGGCCTACTGCAATATCAGCAATCGTCGTATCCTCTGTTTCTCCTGAACGGTGAGAAATAACAGAAGTATAACCATTTTCTTTAGCAAGCTCTACCGCATCATACGTTTCTGTAAGCGTTCCAATTTGATTCACTTTAACCAAAATCGAGTTCGCTACACCTAGATCGATACCTTTCTGCAAGAAACTTTTGTTAGTAACGAATAAATCATCACCAACAAGCTGCGTTTTGTCTCCTAAAGCCTCTGTGAGAAGCTTCCAAGAATCCCAATCATTTTCATCACATCCATCTTCAATAGAAATAATTGGATACTTCCCACACAAATCTTTGTAAATAGCTACAAGCTCTTCCCCTGTATACTCTTCATTTGTTGATTTATGGAAAATATATTTTCCTTTTTCCTTATCGTAGAATTCCGAAGACGCCACATCAAGAGCTAATGAAATCTCATCTCCTACCTTGTATCCAGCTTTTTCAATTGCCTGACATACGACACCTAAAGCATCTTCAGCAGAATCTAGCGCTGGTGCAAACCCACCTTCATCTCCAACTGCTGTAACAAGACCTCTTCCCTTTAATACATCCTTTAATGCATGGAAAACTTCAGCACCCCATCTCAGAGACTCTTTAAAAGTAGCAGCTCCATGAGGCATAATCATAAATTCCTGAAAATCAATTGGAGCATCAGAATGTGAACCTCCATTGATAACATTCATCATCGGCACAGGAAGAACCTTCGCATTAGCTCCCCCAATGTATTGATAAAGAGGTAAATCCGCAGCATCCGCAGCAGCTTTCGCCGTAGCAAGAGAAACTCCTAAAATAGCATTTGCTCCAAGATTTGACTTATTCTTTGTCCCATCAAGGTCTAGTAACATTTGATCCACTGTCACTTGTTGCGCAGCATCGATTCCTGCAAGAGCTGGACTAATGATGTTATTTACATTTTCTACAGCTCCTTGAACCCCTTTACCAAGATAACGATCTCCCTTATCTCTAAGCTCCCATGCTTCATGCTCTCCAGTTGATGCTCCACTAGGAACAGCTGCACGACCCAACGCACCGCACTCAAGCTGAACATCTACTTCCACAGTAGGGTTACCTCGAGAATCAATAATTTCACGAGCGTGAATTTCAGTAATTGATGTAAATGACACTATATTAAAATTGAATGTTAAAAAGAGTAGAACATTAATGCTCTACTCTTTTTCATATACTCTTGAGTATGTTACAATAACAAGAAAAAATACACCTTAAGCCATGGAATCTTGTTGAAGAGCAAGGTGTAGATTCAATAATCAATTGTCACTATTTCAATGCTCAACTCTCTCAGTAATTCTAAGTTCTAGAGATAAATTTTGGTCAATTCTGCTACCTAAAGGCTGAGGCAGATTACTTCCAAAAGGCTTGTTGATACGTATATTCGCTCGCTCACTTTGTGAGTTACTAGAAGAAGAGGACCTAAGTGACGGCACTTTAGGCACAGAAGGAGGGCTTATTGTCGTCCCGCTACTTGAAAAGTTATCCAACCCTTTAATCTCAGGCTCTGGAGGACTATAACTACTAGCCTTAGGTGCAGACGGAACATTAATGACAGGCGCTTTCTGAGCTCTATCCACAGCTTCCCTCGCTCTAATCTTTCTTAAAATTTCATCCTCTGTAGGAGGTGTAGGATTCGAGGAGCGCATTCGGTATTTCTTCTTTCTTTGATAGCTACTCTGTTGCTCTGAATTAGAATAAGACCTCGAAGAACGCTTAGACTTCTTATAATCTCTCGAGCTACTCCTCCCTCTATTAGATCTACTGTAATTCTGAGACTTCTTATTATAACGCTTTGACTTTCTAGAACGCTTATTTGTCGACGACCTTCTAGATTCTATGAGCATTGCACTCTCAACATAACCGACTTCTCCACCTTTCTTTTCGACTTTAGCATACTTTCCCTTGTAACTTAACACCTTTACAGGCGTTGAAACAGGGAGAGTTTGCGCTGACTTATTCTTGAAAAATCTCGGATATTTTGTGTGAAAAGAGGCATCTGGCATAGCCGTTTCCACCCATGAGCCAGGAGCAAACGCCTGATCAGAAGAAATTGTGGTAGCCGGAGCTATTTGCTGC
>CAYUKP010000098.1:5092-7518 GCA_964445335.1 uncultured Verrucomicrobiales bacterium | reverse complement strand
CGTGTGTTTCGGCATGGGATGATTCATGGAGAAAGGTAAGAAAGTACGTTAGTTACTGATGGCATAATCTGCGGAGTTTATGACACTATGCGCTACGAATTCGATTTGCTTTTTATGGGGTGACAGTTCTGTAGCCCGCTTCAGAATGTCTTTTTGCCTCTCCATTGGAATCGAGCCGTTACAGCAATAGAGGTTTAACCAGTGTAAAACCCTTTTCGAAGACACCTTTTTCTTTTTCCACTGCGTAAGACGTCTAAGAGGAACTGGGGAATAAGGTTTGAGTTGAGGAACCTTCCCCCTACGGATAAGGCGGAGGAATCCCCCCTCCAATGTGACCACATTGGAGGGGAGTAACTCAAACTCCGGTAAGATTAGAGGCCGAGCCCCTTTTTCTTTAGATTCCACAACAGGGCCGGTCTGGGGAGCGAAATCCGAACTAAAATCATTAAAGACACTCTTCTGATAAAGTGGTCTCTGGTACGTTAACCGATTCAGAACCTGCGTGGGACAAAAGAGGGTTTTCTGTGAGGGCTTAGCTCCCAAGCTCCGATAAAACTGGGACAAAAGTAAGACAGGCTCTTTAAGCCTTCCATAGGTTGGGCTGGCACTACGGACAGAGATAAAGGTTTGCCCCTTTCCATAGGGTTTCTCGTCAAGAAGGAGAGAACCTCGCGCCTCAGGATCTAATAAAATAGCAGAAACTACAGTCTGAAGGTCTCCCGAAGATTTGCGCCATGCTGCCACCACCCTTGAGATATATGCTGCTGACGGGTTAGAGGTTGTGAGTTTCTTGATAAGCTCGACCGATATGTGCACGGAAGTCGAAGGATGTTGCGCTATCAAGGATAAGGCACGTTGGAGTTCCTTAGAGCCCTCTTGATGCGCTTCAAAGGTTTCTCCTAAAAACGTTTTTTTTCCGACATCATGCATCTTCTGATCCATTAACATAGACGCATGCATATTCGGACGAATTTTAAAGAACCTCTTGGGCAGTTCGCCATTGGACGTGACATAGTTTAACCCTGTCAAGATACGAGAGAGAGCCTTTACATCAGCTATCGAATAATTCTCTTTTTTATTTCCTTTGGCATCTAGGATATACGCTCCGTCTGGTGCACGTTGATAAACCCCAAGAGAAAACAATTGTAGCAACTCCCGAGCATAGTTTTCATTGGCAAACCGTTTGCCATTAGCCTTGGCATTTTTAGCAGAATTGAGAAACTTCCCCATGACCGGGCTATACGTGACAGCTTGCAAGAGAGTTTCGTAATTCTCAAAGGCCGAGAGGCTTAAAGTATCATAATAATGAAGTCCTCCTAATGACTTGGCCGGTACGCCCTTCGCTGAGGCCACTAGGATTTGGCTCAAAGCCCAGGCCACCCTTTTGCGCAGTTCGTCAGATCCTGTCAAAGCATTATCCCACCAAAAGGCGTCTTGTCTCCGGTACCATTCATGCCCCATTATAGGACTGCTATCCTTTTGTTTACTTAAATGTTGCTGGTAGTGCTTAGCAAGTGAACGAGGGCTACGTGTGACCTGATCTGCAATCCATCCCTTCAGAGCCTTAGCTTCCCCTACCCTTTCTATTTCCTTAGCCAAGGATTTGATAGATTGGGGTGTGGCTCCTAGGGTTGCTTGATTCAAAAAGTGAGCAGCTTGGATCTCAGCTTTGACTTGTGGCACCCGGCGCTCAGGAATGATAAGGTCTGCACTACCTACAGAGATTAAACAGATCAGAAAGGAAAGAAGAGCTATCATTTATCTGACTTCACTCTATCACCTCCCCTGCTGAAAACCAAAGAAAAAGCCCCATCACAGGAATGTTTAAACATAAAATAAGGAGGCTTGACCTATAGAAGGAGTGAGACGGCTTTAATTCTGCGTGATATTCAGAGTATAAAATTTACGATCTTCGGTCTCACTAGCCAAATCCGAAGAAATACTCAGAGTCGAAACGCTATCGACAGTTGTTTCAGTAAGAGTGACAGAACTACTCCATGCATCTGACCCTGTTTTACTCGCAATCTCTGTCCAAGTATCAACTGTATCAGTCAAGTTTGTATGCTCTAAGAGTTGGTACACCACATCTTCACGCCCACCATCTGGAATCGAAAAGCTCAGAACACTCGCACTAGAGTCCGGATCAAACTGCATCGTCAGAAGTTTGGCAACACTATCCGCATCCAAACCTCCAGATAAAGGAATACCAAAGGCGTAGGCCATTCCGTTAGAAATACCACGGACTTCTGGATCCGCATCAAACGCCGCATCATCGCCCTCAAACCCATTCATATACGCCACATCTTCATAAACGGCTGATACAAGGGTCAACTCAGGAAAAGAATCTGCCTGCGCATCGTAATCATCATAATACTCTGACATGACAATTGCATACGATGGTGAAGCCACAAAATCGAAAACATCCA
>CAYUKP010000098.1:0-4992 GCA_964445335.1 uncultured Verrucomicrobiales bacterium | reverse complement strand
TACTCTGACATGACAATTGCATACGATGGTGAAGCCACAAAATCGAAAACATCCACTCCAATCGTACTAGGCAATGGCCCTCTAAAATACACTTCCGCTAGAGCCTCACACTCCTCAAAGGCGTAATCTCCAAGATAAGTGACTCCTTCTGGTATGATGATGCTTTCCAAAGCATCACATTCTACAAAGGTTTCTTCTTCAATACTTGTCAGACTGGCTGGTAAAGTAATCTCAGAAAGGCTCGTGCAATAATCAAAAGCATTGGCTCCAATAAAAGTCACCGTATCTGGAATGGTAACACTGGTCACACCCTCGCAACCATCAAAGGCATGGGACGCAATTTCTATGACCGGACTGTCTTCAATTAAATCAGGTATGACGATTGCGCCCTCCGCATCAAAATCACATTCTTCAATAATAACCCCTGAATCTGTAATGGTATAGGTTAGGTCACCCAAGACTTCTTGCGAAAAAACCGAGAGCGTAAAGCCTGTAAGTAAAAATAAGATATTAAATTTCATGAGCAGTAGTAAAAGTGATTAAATTTCATTAATGTGATAAAAATATACCCAATTTGATATTTTTCACTTCTTATGTAAAGAATCAAAAACACTTACAACTGACACCTCTCTACAAAAAAGGTGCAAATATACTATTCACACCCTTTTATTTTGCATTAATAAGACCGACCTTCAAGGACTCCTCTTACACACTATACCCCTAGCACTCTGGGCTCACTTGGAAAAGGGGCGTAAAAGAAAAGGTTTTGTGTAGAAGAGGCTCTTCAAGGTCTTCTGTAAATGATATCAGAGAATACGGCTCGCAGATGATTTAATCGCAGCCACTGAATAAGAAGGGTCATCTGGTAAGGTCTCAATCTTAACCAGACTCCCTGCTCGCTCTAACATCGCCTTACAATCTGCAGAAAGATGGCGAAGCTTCAGGCTCTTGCCAGCAGCCTTGTAACGCTCTCCTAGCGCATTTAATGCCTCCAGAGCAGAGAAGTCGCAGACTCTCGCATCCTCAAAGTCGATCACAATGTTGTCCACATCTGAGCGTGCTTGGAACTTTTCCGCAAGGTCTGCCACGGATGCAAAGTAAATCAAACCAGATACCGCATAGATACGCTCTTCTGGGGTGTCTTTATGCAAAGTAACCGAAACGTGCTTAGAACTCCTCACCGCAAAGAATAAAGCAGATAAAATTACTCCGACTAAAACCGCTAAAGCAAGGTTGTGTAAAAAGACTGTCACAAGAGTCACCGCAAGGATCACAAGGATTTCTGAAAAGCTCACCTTACCAAAGGTCTTAAAGGTCGACCACTCAAAGGTGCTAATCACGATCATAAACATCACTCCTACGAGAGCAGGCACCGGAATGCGCATAATGATATCTGAGCCAAAGATGATCAGAAGTAAGAGGGTCAAAGCTCCTACAATCCCAGACAACCTCCCACGTCCGCCGTTTTTCATATTAATGAGCGACTGCCCAATCGTCGCACATCCTCCCATCCCACCGAAGAGACCTGACAGAATATTTGCAAGCCCTTGGGCCACACATTCACGGTTTCCTTGACCTCTCGTCTCGGTAATTTCATCAATTAATTGAAGCGTAAGTAGGGATTCGATAAGCCCAACCATCGCAATCGTCAACGATACAGGTAAAATCGCTTGGTAGAAGCTCACCTCAGACCAAGGAATAGCTGATAGGTTAGTCAATCCTGGTAGAGAGCTGTCAATCTTAGCCTCTCCTGTAAGCATAATCAAAATATCCTTAATGTCTCGGGAGCCAGGGACAAACATCGTGATCCCAAAGACTACCAAAATCGCAACCAAGCTAGGCGGCACAGCCTTCGTAAACTTAGGCAAAAACGTAATGATTAACATGGTGAGAAGAATCAACCCTACCATTGTCCCGATAGCATCTGCTGGGAGCCAAGTAGAAACCATATGCCCCTTCGCATCAAAGGAAACGGTTGACTTAAAGAAAAGTAATTGGCCTAAAGCGATCACAATTGCCAACCCATTAACAAACCCCATCATCACCGTATGAGGAATAAGGCGAATAAAGCGTCCAAGCTTCGTGATTCCAATGATGATTTGTATAACACCTGCAAACAAGAGAGCAGCAACTAAATATTGGAGCCCTAAATCATCAGGTGTTAAGCCCTCTAGCCCTTGCCCTGAATTGATCGCTTCCAATCCAATCGTCTTGCCCATCAAAAACGCCTTAGACGCAACAATTGCAATCGCGCCTGTCGCTCCACAAATCATTCCTGGTCGCCCTCCTAAGGTCGCGGTAATTAATCCGACAAATACCGCAGACCACAACCCGACCATTGGGTTAACCCCTGCAATAAAGGAGAAGGCTATCGCCTCTGGCACTAATAATAATGCCACCGTAATTCCAGATAGGATGTCATTCTTCATTTGAGTTGGCCCACCCAACTTTGACAATAATGCACTCATAATTTCACCCTCATTACAAACTCTGTCAGAAGAGCAAGGATATTATCAATTACATTTCATTTCTACGACTCAATATTGCAAAATACTTCTTTAAAAACTGATTTCTAAGGTTGCACATCGCTCCCGACTCCCCCCTGCTCCATCACGTTCTTGTTTTTCAATAACGGACAGCTAAATATCAGCTTTTATCTCCCTTTAAGTGAACATGAGTTACTTCTAGATGACATTTCTTCTTAGCAAATTGACGTGCAAACTCCTCAGCAAAGACTACACTCCTATGAATCCCGCTCGTGCACCCAAATGCGATAGATATGTCATCGCCATGTTTTTTCATATGCTTTGTAATCTTTCTAAAAACCTTTGAAAAAACTTTCTTGTTAGCATCTGAACCTAAAACCGTATTGATCACAATTCTATCCAAACCTATCGCCCCTTTTGGAAGGTGCGAGACCGGGTTTCTAAGTTTGTTTCTTAAATCAAATGTCACATCGGCTTCAGGCTTACCTTCACCATATTTATATCCGAATGAATAAATTTTCATTTTTGAGAAAATCTTAATGAAGACGCCATATAATACAAGAACTCGTCATTTTTATTTCGTAAGAGAACCGAGGCTTTACGTATTATTCCATCGTGGGACAAACCTTTAAAAAATAAGGATCTATTGGGGCTTGGATAGATACAGCATCACCTGTGACTGGATGAGGAAACTCTAGCCTATGAGCCTGTAATAACATGCGTTGATCTAAGCCTAAACGTTCGCTTAGAGCTTCAGAGTGCGCCATCCCTGCATATCGGTAATCTCCAACAATGGGTAACTGAAGCCCCGCAAGGTGCCTGCGAATCTGGTGAAAGCGCCCCGTTGATGGGTTCACATCAACCAAATGCAGCGTTGGTTCAGAGAGAATACCTTCTAAGACAGGTACCATAAAGGATTGAACCAGCTCAAAAGCCGTATGCGCTTCTCTCAAAGGGGCACCCTCGGTCTTACGCAAAGGCTCATGACATTCCCAAACTGATGCGGGAGGTGTCCCATGACAAAGGCAACGATACGTCTTTGTCACATGGTGGTGATCAAAGGCTCTACGAAGCCTTTTGGTCGCGTAGGGAGTCAGCCCAAACAAGAGAACTCCCGTTGTAGGCCGATCAAGTCGGTGAATAGGATTTACATGCTGTCCAATTTGATCGCGCAGATTCTTCATCACCACCTGATCCCCCTCTTGTGGATTATCTGCAGGATGCACAAGGTGGCCAGCTGGCTTATCGACAGCCACCATTAACTCATCCTGATACAGGATATTAAGGCCATCTACAGAGGTCAAAACGAAGAGGAAACAATAATAACAACCCAGAAAAACCCAAAGGCTAGAAAGGCCCAAGGCCCACAAAAAAGCCCAAGGTAATGAATAAAGATATTCCCTCCCCCTACAGAATTTGAAGGGAGTAAATCGGGAATCTCTCTAGCATCCTCCGTCGTCTTCCAACGCTCAATCACCATTCCCGCTTTCTCTCCTAGAGCATCGTGTGCAATAAGAGCCGCCAACACCCCAAGAAAGGCATAGCAAATCAGCCAAAACCCTAACCAGGGGACATATTTCAGGATCACATCTTTGAGCGCAGGGTCAATCCCAACTCTCTGCGAATCAGTGGAAAACGTGTAAGATGCCAAAAGTGTACTCTGAATAACCGTATTAAACGTAACTCTCTGATTTATCAGATAATTTTCCTGCTCCATTTGAGAACGATAACATTTGAACAAATCAAGATAGTTTCTGAATTCTTGTGGATTATTCATACAGGAAGGAGTTTCGATTCAATATTTATATATTAATCAAAATTATACATTTTTAGGTAATATAATGTCAACACGATTCGATAGAGAAAATCTAAAACCTTTTAAAGCAAGCTGTTTAACTGAGCTAAAAGCGCCTCTTGATCGATAAGGCTTGCCACCTCGTGCTCTTGTCGTTCGCTCAACACCTTAACCTTAGCTTGAGGGAACTCATCTCCGATCACAATGGCCAATTGCGCTAACGCTTGTTCTGCACGTTGGAATTGCTTACCAACTTTGAGTGGTGACAGAGAGTAGTCCACTTTTAACCCTTCTTGTCGTAAACTCGTAGCTACTAGAACCGCCTCCTTACGCTTTGTCTCATCCGCAATGACGAGGTACACGTCCAAAGCATTGTCTTGAGCAAGTGATGCATTCATGCGCTCTCTTGCCTTAGGGGTTGCATTAATAAGGTTCTTGAGAACGACATCCCCCATCCCAAACCCAATCATCGGCACATCAGCTGCTCCATCAGACATCGTCTTGGCAAGGTCATCATAGCGACCGCCACCAGCGACTGCTCTCATGTTGTGCTTGAGGTCAAAGACTTCAAAGACCGTACCTGTATAGTAAGCCAACCCTCGCACGATCTGCATATCGACTTTAACAAAGTCTGCCAAACCTCTATCGGCCAATCCTTGTAGAATTTGTTGCAGTTCTGGGTTTTCGCTTTCAGCTGTTTCGAAGAAACTT